>JAAZNO010000486.1 GCA_012798275.1 Chloroflexota bacterium | reverse complement strand
TCGCTGACTCGCTTATTTTCTGAGGACAACGTGACTATCAACGTGGGATTAGCCTTTCTAGCGGGGCTGGCTTCGTCCCTGGCGCCGTGCGTGTTGCCGCTGGTGCCGGCCTACCTGAGCTATCTGAGCGGCTACGCCGTGACGCAACCCGGAGCGCGCAGCCGTAAAGAACGCCTGAACCTCGTGCTGCACGCGGTCTTTTTTGTGCTGGGCTTCACGCTCGTCTTCATGCTGCTCGGCCTGGCCGCGGCGTCCCTCGGCGCGCTGTTGCGGGGACCGTGGCTGCGGGTAATCGGCGGGCTGCTGATCATCTTCTTCGGCCTCACCCTCCTGGAAGTCCTACACGTCCCGGCGCTCTATCGCTCGGCGCAGCTCGACTGGCGCGCGAAAAAGGAATGGGGCTTCGCCTCGTCGTTGCTCATCGGCATGGTCTTCGCCGCCGGATGGACGCCGTGTGTCGGCCCGGCGTTGACCTCCATCCTCACGCTGAGCGCCGTCCGCAGCACGGCGCTGCAGGGCGCGGGGCTGCTCGCCGTATACTCTTTCGGCGTGGGCCTGCCCTTCCTTCTCGCGGCGGTGCTGGTGGACCGTGTGGGGGAATGGCTGACCCGCGCGCAGCGCTATCTGCCGCTGATCCACAAGGCCGCCGGCGTCCTGCTGCTCGTCATGGGGATCGTGGTCCTCACCGACAGCCTCGCCGCCATCGGCCTCTGGCTCGAACAACACGGCATCGGCTGGAACCTGGGCCTATGAACGCAGCGCCCTCCTCGCCCCCGACCCCCCCGAGCGCCGAAGAAATCCTGGCAGAAGCGCAACGGCGGATCGCCGAACGCGCGGGGACGCCGCCCCCCGATCAGCCCGCCGCCCCCGCACGTCAGCCCAAACCCCCGGTCGCCCCGGAAGCGCAAGCCCGGCAGTTGCGTCGCGCCAATCACGCCGTGTTCTGGCTCTCCAAACACTGGCTGGCGCTTTTCAACGGTTTACTGGCGCTCTTTACCGCGCTGGCGTTTCTCGCGCCGGTGTTGATGTACCTGGGAGACACGGAGGCGGGCGCCTTCATCCATCATCTCTACGACCCCTTCTGTCACCAATACGCCTTCCGCTCGTGGTTCCTGTTCGGGCCGCAGGCGACCTATCCGACCGATGGGACGCTGTCGCCTTCGGAGATGCTGGCGGCGGGGAAATTCCTGGGATCCGCCGAGACGGGGTTCAAAACGGCGCTTTGTCAGCGCTGCATCGCCATCTATGGGGCGATGACGCTCGCGGGCGTGCTCTACAGCCTGCTGCGGCGTCGCGTGACCTGGAAGCCGTTGCCGCTATGGGCCTACATCGCCCTGGGTATCGTTCCCATGGGATTGGACGGCGGCTATCAATGGCTGACCTACATTATCCACTGGATTCTGCCCGGCGTGGTGCTCGTGGCGCATGAGACGACGCCGTTCTGGCGGACGCTCACCGGCGGCCTGTTCGGCGCGCTTTCGGCGGCGCTGCTCTATCCGCACGCGCAGGTCTTTTTCGACGAGACGTATCACACCCTCTCAGAACGCTATGGATGGCAGTAGGGGGAAGAGGGGGATGGGTAATGGGTGATGGAGCGACTCGCTTTCTCACTTTTTCGCTTTTTCGCTAACTTTCCGAGGAGGATTTCCGATGCAACCACCTGTGGATCCAATTCTGATTTCGATCG
>JAAZNO010000065.1 GCA_012798275.1 Chloroflexota bacterium | reverse complement strand
GCTGCACGCCGAGCGCCTGCATGTCGTCGAAGAAACTCATCATGTAGGTGTCGGCGGCTTCCATGGGCTCCAGGCGATGGGCACGGGCGCCCTTGAGGAGACGATCTTCGCCGGAAGGGAGCAGATGCCCGACATCGGTGATGCTGCGCACGTGCCGCACCTGATAATCCAGATATTTGAGGTAGCGCGCGATGACGTCCATGGCAATGTACGTCTTGGCGTGTCCCAGATGGGCGTGATCGTAGACGGTGGGACCGCAGACGTACAGGCTTACCTTCCCGGGCGTCACCGGCTCGAACCGTTCCAGGGCGCGGGTCATGTAATTGTACACGTGAAGCGCCACCGCTACCTCCTCCTATGCAGAAGACCGGCGTCGTCAGGCGTAATCGCGCCGGGCGAAGATCATCCGTCCGGCCGCGGTCTGCAGGACTTTGCTCACCGTCACCTCGACCGTCTGGCCGATAGAGTCGCGTCCGTCCTCGACGACCACCATCGTGCCGTCATCGAGATAGCCTACCCCCTGATCCATTTCCTTCCCGGCCTGGATCACGGAGATTGAGAAGCTCTCGCCTGGCAGGAGCACCGTCTTGACGGAATTGGCCAGCTCGTTGACGTTGAGCACGCTCACGCCTTGCAGCTCGGCGACCCGATTGAGGTTGTAATCGTTGGTGAGGATGTGAGCGGAGAGCCGGCGCGCCAGCGAGATGAGTTTGTCGTCCACCTCTTTGACGGTTTCGTCATCCTCATCGGTGATGCGGACAGGCACGGGGGAGTTTTCCTGCAGCTGCCGGAGAATCTCCAGCCCTCGTCGCCCCCGGTTGCGGCGCAGCGTGTCGGCGGAGTCGGCGATGTGTTGCAGCTCATTGAGGACGAACAACGGTACGAGCAGCTCGCCCTGGATGAAGCCGGTAGCGCAGATGTCCGCGATGCGCCCGTCAATGATGACGCTGGTATCCAGCAAAATCGCGCGGCTGGTGGAAGGGGCGGACCCCACATGTTCGGGCTGTATCTTGCTGCCAAAACGCTCGCGCAAGGTGTGGACGAGGTCGGTGCGCACGGTCGCGACCATGATGCCCAGATAGCCCGCCAGTAAGGCACCCATAAAAGGCAGGAATTGTCCCAGCGGCGGCGGGAGCAGCGACAGCGGATAGGCAATCAGCGCTCCCAGGGCCAGCCCCAGGAACAGGCCGACGATGCCGGAGATCAGGGTTTGGATGGGCACTTGTTGGAGGGTGTGACGCAGGCGGCGCAAGGGCCGGATGCTGATCGCGGGCGAGATGATGAAGCCGAGCACGGCGCCGATGGCGCTGCCGATGACGCGCGTGAGGGTGATGTGGGGTATGAGGGCCGGAAACCAGAGCAACAGTTGGTCGGCGAGGGTCAGGCCGCCGAGCAGAAATATCAAAGCTCCCAGAATGCGGGTGATAAGGTCGTTTTTCACGGATAATGCCTCCCCATGTCGGGTAATAAAAACGCAGATAATCGCGGCCGGTCGCCTGTTACAGCGAGCTTTATCTTACTCACGCTATCAGAATAAAAAAATAAGTGCGTTCTCGGCGACCTTGGCGTTAATCTTATCATACTCGGAATAAAAGTCAAAAAAATTCCCCCTCCCTCCCGCGTGCGCGGGAAGAAGGGGGCTAGAGGCAAAGCCAGCCTACTCCCTCGGGTTATGAAGACAACGGTCTCGCTTAGCGCCCCCGGCGGGAAAGCACAAACAGCACGGCCACTCCCAATGCCAGCAACAAGACAATTGCGCCGCTGATCTTGATGATAGTGTTCAGGGTTTTGCTCAAGCCACTGCTGCTGCCATTGGCTTCCTCCGTAGGCGAGGGTGCAGCGGTTGGTTGCGCTTCGCCGGGAGTTTCGGCAACGCGGGTGTACCCCAGCTGGAGCGCCGAAATCTGCCCCGCGCTCAGGGCCACGCCCCACTCGCCTGGGCCGACGGGTTGATAGCCTGCCGGCGGGGTTTGCCGCAGCACGTAATTGCCTGCCGCGAGATTCTGGAAGCAGTAGGGCTCGCTGATGCCATCGGTGGTGTAAGAACCTGCCGGCCCGGCGGTGCTGACTAGGGCGAAGACGGCATTGGGGAGCAGCCCCTCAGTTTCCGGCTGCTGGATGCCGTCGCCGTTGCGATCGTAGTAAGCGCTCACGCACAGGCCCGCCACAGCAGTCGCCGGCGTCTGCGTGGGGGCGACGTCGGTGGGCGCCGCCGTAGGAGCTGCAGTTTCCGGCGTAGGGGTTGGCGTGGGCAGCGTCAACGGCGCGCCGGAGATGATGATTTCCTGACCGATCTGCAGCAGGTCATTGGGTCCCAGCGTCCCGGCGTTGAGGCGACGTAATTCATCGAGGGAGACATTATACTGCAAGGCGATGCCAAAGAGCGTGTCGTCCTCTTGCACGACGTGCACGACCGCACCGTCTGGACGGGGCGTAGGAGTGTACTGGGGCGTTGGCGGCGCTGCGCGAGTGGGCGCCGGCGTGGAGGTGGGCGTCGCCGGAGGCGTCACGACTTCCAGGCGGGCGTTGTCCCACCAGGAGTCCATGTGCGCTAGCGGCACCACCAGACGGAACTGGCTGGAGACGAAGACGGTTACTTTGCCGCTCGCGCCGGCCGTGGCCTCGATAGAGAGCGCCTGCCAGCTGTCGCGGATGTTGTTCTCGGCGGACCAGACGACGCCGGTATACCACTGCCCGCGCCCTTCGGGGTCAATCCCGACTTGCATTCGCGGCGCCCAATCGGTGTAAGATGGGGCCGGCGGCTGCTCATTGGCCGCGCGGGAGTACCCCATCACGGTGAAGCGCACCCGCGAGCCTGGCGGTACGCTGACCGTCTGGTAGACGCCGGCATGCCAGGTGATGTACTGCGCCCCGACGTGCTGGGAAGGGGCGCCCTGGGTCAGTCCCAGATTGTTGTAGTCCATTTCCTCCCCCCATCCCGGCTGGCAGACGAAATCCCAATCCGCCGGTTTGGTGCTGCATTTCTCGCCGCTGTCTTCATGCCAGGCGCTCCAGCCGTTGGCCACGCCGTTGGTGTAGGGTAAGTCGAAGCCGGGGTTCGCCAGGAGATTTTGCGCCTGCGCCGTAGCAGGCTGACGCGCGGCCCCTACAAAGAGTCCTCCTGCCAGTAATGCCAGGATGGAGAGTACCATAAAATAGCGTTTGATCTGCATCGCATTCACATCCTTCACAGAGTTACACTTGAAACTGCCACTTGTGCCTTCGGCCCCCGCCCGCTTCGCCGTTCCTGCCCTCAGGCAATACTCGAAACGAAATTGTAACATAACCCAAGATACCGTCAACTCGCCGATCAAAACTGGTATAATAGCCCTTATGGAGGTGCGCCGTGAGACGTGTCAAGGATTTTCTGGAGCTCATCAAGTTCGAGCACACCATCTTCGCCCTGCCGTTTGCGTATGTGGGCATGTTGCTCGCCGCGCGGGCGGCTTTCGATGCAGGCCGCAGTTCCCCCTGGCCCACCTGGCGCGAGTTCCTCTGGATCACCGTGGCGATGGCTGCCGCGCGCACGCTGGCCATGGGCGTCAATCGGCTGGTGGATCGGGCCCTGGATGCGCGCAACCCCCGCACGGCGGGACGGCCCCTCGTCACCGGGCGGGTGACGCTCTCGACGGCGGTGGCGGGGACGGCGCTCTCGGCGGGGGTGTTGGTGTTCGCCGCAGCGCGCCTCGGTCCCCTGCCGCTGTTGCTCCTCCCGGGAGCGCTGGTCTTCCTGTTGGGATATTCCTACACCAAACGCTTCACATGGCTGTCGCACTTCATCCTCGGTTTCACGGATGGGCTGGCACCGATGGGAGCGTGGGTCGCCGTCCGCGGCTCGCTTTTCGCGCCCGCGGATTGGCCGGCCTGGCTGTTGCTTGCTGCGGTGACCCTGTGGATCGGCGGTTTTGACCTCATCTATGCCTGTCAGGATGTGGAGTTCGACCGCGCCGCGGGCCTGCACGCGATTCCGGCGCGTTTTGGAATCGCGGCGGCGCTGCGGCTGGCGCGTCTCTGCCACGCGGCGGTGGTAGGCCTGCTGGCCTTGTTGGGAGCAGGCGTGGGCCTGGCCTGGCCTTACTGGCTGGCGTGGGTCGCGATTGTCGGCCTGTTGAGCTACGAGCATCGCCTGGTGCGCCCCGACGACCTCTCGCGGCTCAATGTGGCCTTCTTCAACGTGAACGGTTACATCAGCCTCACTTTCTTTGCGGGGGTGCTGGGGGCGTTGTGGATGGGATGAAAGGAGCCGCAGGATGAAAACCCG
>JAAZNO010000485.1 GCA_012798275.1 Chloroflexota bacterium | reverse complement strand
CGTGAGACGGACGTGGAATCGGTCCTCGAGGGGCTGTGCGCGGTCTTGCCGGAGGACGTGACCTTGCTGCACACGCCCGGATGCCCCATCGAAGGCGAGGCCGGCGCCGACTTCGACGCGGCGGTGAGCGCGGCGCTGGCGGCCGATGTCGCGATCCTCGTGCTGGGGGAGTCTGGAGCGCACAGCGGCGAGGCGCATTCGCGGGCGCATTTGGGGCTGCCGGGGCGTCAACAGGAGCTGTTGGAAGCGGTCGTGGCGACGGGAAAGCCCGTCGTCGTGGTGTTGATGGCGGGACGCCCGCTCGTCATCCCCTGGATGGCGGCGCACGTCCCCGCGATTTTGATGGCGTGGCATGGCGGCATCCGTGCCGGGCGCGCCATCGCCGATCTCCTCGTGGGCGCGGCGACCCCGTCGGGCCGGCTCGTCGTGAGTTTCCCCCGCAGCGAGGGGCAGATTCCGATCTACTACGCGCACAAAAACACGGGGCGTCCCGCCGAGGGTGAGGGAGTGTTCCAGTTCGATCGGCGGCATCGCTCGGTCTATCTCGACGAGTCATACCTGCCGCAGTTCCCCTTCGGCTATGGGCTGAGCTATACCACTTTCGCCTACAGCGACTTGCGGGTCGAGACGCCTGAAGCGCCCCTTGACGGCGTCGTCGTGGTGACGGCGGAGATCGCCAACACCGGCGCGCGCGCGGGCGAGGAAACCGTGCAGTGCTACGTGCGGGACCTTGTGGGCAACGTCACCCGACCGGTCAAGGAGCTCAAGGGCTTCCAGCGGATCGCATTGCAGCCGGGGGAACGCCGGCGCGTGCGCTTCGAGATCCCCGTCCAGAGCCTTGGCTTCCACGATCTGGAGCTGCGCTATGTCGTGGAGCCGGGCGACTTTCACGTGTGGATTGGTCCCAACGCGGCCGAGGGGTTGCAGGGGAAGTTCACCGTCACACATCAGCCCTTGTAATGGTTCAGCCTGGCGTCAGGTAGCTCGACGGTGAGTAATGAACCTTTGTAATCTGCAGCTTTTGCCCCGGAGGAAAAATAAGGGGTTTTGCAGGCGGGCAGCGTCCGCCTGCAAAACCCCACAAAAAGGATAGGGAGCAAAAGTTGATTCTCAATCTTCAACAGTCGCCAGGAAATCTTCCGTTTTTTAGTCAGTGACTGAACAGTCACCAACAGTCATAAGCACCTGGAGGTTTATCATGGGCTATTTACCTGCCGAAAATCGTTACGACGCGATGCGTTACAACCGTTGTGGACGGAGCGGCCTGTTGCTGCCCGCGATTTCGTTGGGGCTGTGGCACAACTTCGGCGGCGTAGACACGCTGGAAAATGCCCGCGCGATGGTGCGCCGCGCCTTCGACCTGGGGATCACCCATTTCGACCTGGCCAACAACTACGGGCCGCCCCCCGGTTCCGCCGAGGAGACGTTCGGCAAGCTCCTGGCGCAGGACCTGCGACCTTACCGCGACGAGCTCGTCATCTCCACCAAGGCCGGCTACTGGATGTGGCCCGGCCCCTACGGCGAATGGGGGTCCCGCAAATACCTCATCGCCAGCCTGGATCAGAGCCTCAAGCGGATGGGATTGGACTACGTGGACATCTTCTACAGTCACCGTCCGGATCCCACCACGCCGCTGGAGGAGACGATGGGCGCGCTGGATTTCGCCGTGCGCAGCGGGCGGGCGCTCTACGTGGGCATTTCCTCGTACACCCCGGAGCAGACGCGCGAAGCGGTGCGCATCCTGCGTGAGTTGGGCACACCTTGCCTTATCCATCAGCCCAGTTACAGCATGTTCAACCGCTGGGTTGAGGACGGGCTGCTGGAGGTGTTGGACGAGGAAGGCGTCGGCTGCATCGTCTTCTCGCCGCTGGCGCAGGGATTGCTCACCGACAGGTACCTGCAGGGCATTCCGGCGGATTCGCGTGCGGGCAAACCCAGTGGTTTCCTGCGCCCGGAGCAGGTGACCGAGGACCGAATCGCCAAAGTGCGGCGGTTGCGCGAGGTGGCGCAGGGGCGGGGGCAGACCGTGGCCCAGCTCGCCCTGGCGTGGGTCTTGCGCCGCTCGACGGTGACCTCGGCCCTCATCGGCGCGAGCCGCGTGAGTCAGATCGAGGATTGCGTGGCCGCGCTGGACAACCTTGCCTTCAGCACGGACGAGTTGCAGGCCATCGAGGTCATCCTGGGCGACTAGAAGAACGTCCCGAAAGTTTTTGATAAACCCTTTGCGTTGCTGCCGGAAATATTTTACATTCCTGG
>JAAZNO010000064.1 GCA_012798275.1 Chloroflexota bacterium | reverse complement strand
GTCACACGCTTTGGAAGCCGCCAGGTGATGGCTTACCGGGCAGATGCCGCAGGTCCGTGGCGTGATCTGGGGCATTTCGTAGAACATGCGCCCCTCGCTGAACTTCTCGAAGCCCCGGAACTGCTCCACGTGGAAATAGGAATCCTTGACTTTGCCGTCCTCGCCCAGATAGATCGTGATCTTGGCGTGACCCTCGATGCGAGTCACGGGTGAAATGGTAATCTTTTCGGCCATCGTAAACTTTACCCCCCATCCATCCCATACTTCAGGACCTTGCCCTCCAACTTCGGCATCCGGCCCTCCAACAATTCCGTTAGCACGTACCAGATAGCGTCGGCGGTAGGCGGGCAACCGGGCAGGTAAATGTCCACCGGCACCACCTCATCCACGCCGCTGACCTTGTCCGTCAGGGGAGCCAGGTCCTCGTGAACCGGAATCTCCCCATCCACCGTGCTCTCGGTCTCAATATACCCCCGCCGCAGCACCTCTTCGGTGGGGAAAAAGTTGCGCATGGTGCAAATGCCGCCGGTGACCGCACAGTCGCCCATGGCGATGAGCACCTTCGCCCGTTCGCGCATCTCGATGGCTTCGTGCTTCTCGTCCTCGTTGCCAATCCCGCCGGTGAGGATCCCCACCTCCACGCCCTCTTCAGGCGGATGTTTGAGGTCCGTAATGGGCGAGGACGTCATCTCGATGCGTCTGAACAGCTCGACGATCCGCTCGTCAATATCCAGGAACGACATATGGCAGCCGGCGCACGCCTCTAACCATTGCGTTGCTACTTTGATCTTACCCATGGTCACTCCTTACTCTGCGGGAACGCCACGACGCCCCGCGCCCTATCCCAGCAGCCCCAACAGCTGCTCGAACACCTCGGTCTCGTCGCGGACGCCGGCCGGGGCGGGCAACACCACCTGGAGCGGCTTGACGGCCCCATCGAGCGTGGTCACATGTCCCTGGCGCTCCGACCAAACAGGCGTCGGCAAGACGACATCGGCCTGCTCCGTCAGCGGCGAGACATAGGCCGCCTGCACGACCTTGAAACCCGCCTTCAGTTGCAGCGTTTCCTCCGGGGCCTGCTCCCCCAGCAAGACGTAAGCCACATCGGCCTTAACCGGCGTCAACGGCTGCAAGCCGGCCGCTTCCGCGCCCTTGCCGTTGCGCGCCGGATCGAGCGCCAGGAAGTGGACTTTGTCTCCCAACGGCTTGAGGGCAGCGATCACTTCAGGCTTGATGCCGATGCTGTAGACCAGCACGACCTTCTCCGCCGCTGCCGCCGCCTGAGCGACGACTCCCGCCTGCGCCGCAGCGACCGTCATGGACGCCCGCTCGCTGAGAGCATTTTCCGTATCGGTGATGACCGCGACGGGGATACCCTTGTCAGCGGCGCGATGGATGAAATAGCCGATGACGCGCTGATACTCCAGCGGCTGCGCCCCGGCGACGATGATGAAATCGGCGCTCAACACATCCGTGACCCGACCAGGCACGCCGTAACCCAGGGGGGGAGCTTGCGGTTCAAGCCGCCCGCCCTTGCCGCCGACGCGGTTCATGAGGTGAGCGAAGCCCGCGAGCGCCTCATTGGTCGTGGCGCACGCCGCCAGTCCCTGGCAGGAGCCGCCCTTGAGCTTGTCCGCCACCGCCGCGAGCGCTTCACCCCAGGAGACCTCGACCAGCTCCCCGTCCTTGCGGAGCAACGGCCGGGTCACCCGCTTGCGCTCCTCGTACAAGGGCTTGAAACGCCCATCCACGCAGAGCAAGCCGTCGTTGGGCTCCGAGCCCCAGACGCCATCCACGCGGAGCAGACGGCTATAGCGCGTCACCACATCCAACTCACAGCCGATGCTGCACTGCATACAGGTCGTGGGGGTGTGAGTCACGTCCTTCTCCCGCCCGCCGTAAGCGCTTCTGGCGTCCACCAACGCGCCGGTAGGGCAGACCTGCAGACAGGTGCCGCACTCCACGCAGCTTGACTCGCCGAAAGGCACATCCAGGTCGGCAATCACCATCGTCTTGGCGCCGCGATTGCGCAGGTCCAACGTGTGATTTGCCGCAACCTCAGCGCAGGCGCGGATACACCGCGAGCACAGGATGCAGCGGTTGTGATCCATGATGAAATATTTGCGTGAGGCGTCAACGTTCAGCTTCTCAAAGGGGCGCGGGTAAGTCCAGTGATCCAGCCCGTGCGCGTAAGCCTGATCCTGCAGCTCGCAGTTGCCGCTCATCTGACAATACATGCAGTAATGATTGCGCTCTGAGAACAGCAATTCGAGGACGAATTTACGCAGGCTGGTGGTTTTGGGGGTGTGCGTCGAAATCTTCATGCCTTCAGCCGCCGGCAGCGTACATGCGGTTTGGACCGTGCGCATCCCTTCAACCTCGACGACGCACATGCGGCACGCGCCCCAGTTGGAAAGCGCCGGATGGTGACACAGCACCGGAATGTCAATGCCGGCAGCCTTCGCCGCTTCCAAAACTGTCTGACCGCTCTGTGCTACAACTTCTTGTCCGTTAATCGTCAGGTGTATTTCGCTCATGAGTCTTTTTACTCCTTGAAATAAGTCTGTAATCGAGCAGCTCTAATGGATGGCTCCGCTAATGCCGCACGCGGGCCTCAAATTCGTCACGGAAGAAACGCAAGCCGGTGAGAATGGGCACCGCCGCCGCCTGTCCGAGGCCGCAGAACGAGGTTTCCTGCACGTAACCGGCGATTTCCTCAAGGCGCCGCAGGTCGGCGGCGCGCGCATAGCCCCGTTGCAGGCGCTCCAACGCCTCCAGCATCTGCACCGTCCCTACGCGACACGGCACGCACTTACCGCAAGATTCCGTCTTGAAGAAACGTACCAGCACATACGCGAGGTCCACCACATCTGTGTCCTCGTCACAGACCAGCAGCGCCCCACTACCCAGCGCCGCGCCTTTGGCAGCCATGCTGGAAAAATCCATCGGCACATCGAGAAATTCCGCCGGGATGATGCTGCCTGAAGCGCCGCCCGTTTGCGCGCACTTGAAGGCCTTCCCGCCGCGCATGCCGCCGCCGTAAATCTCGAT
The DNA here is from genome assembly GCA_012798275.1 of Chloroflexota bacterium. GTDB lineage: Bacteria > Chloroflexota > Anaerolineae > B4-G1 > SLSP01 > JAAZNO01. Next base: position 3,186 of record JAAZNO010000064.1, on the reverse strand, counting down.
GACTTCGCGCAGGGTGATGCCCATCGGCACCTCGATGAGGCCGGTAATGTTCACATCGCCGAGCATCGTGTAGACCTTGGTCCCCGGGCTTGCCTGAGTCCCGATGGAGCGGAACCAGTCGGCGCCGTTGAGGATGATGGCCGGGACATTGGCCAGCGTCTCCACATTGTTGACGACCGTGGGCTGATCCCGGAACCCGCGCACGGTAGGATAGGGCGGACGAATGCGCGGCGTCCCCCGCTTGCCCTCGAGGCTTTCCAGCAACGCGGTTTCCTCGCCGCAGACGTAAGCCCCGGCCCCCGCGTGGACATGGATGTGGAAATCAAAGCCGCTCTCCATGATATGGTCACCCAACAAGCCATAGTCCTCGGCCTGCTTGATGGCGTATTCCAGACGCTCGCGCGCCTGTCCGTATTCCCCTCGGACGTAAATCCAGCCCTCATGCGCGCCGACCGCATACCCGGCCAGCGCCATCCCTTCGAGCACGGCGTGTGGATCCCCTTCCAAGATCAGGCGATCCTTGAACGTCCCTGGCTCGGATTCATCAGCATTGCAGACGATGTACTTCGTGCCCGGCTGATTCACCACAAAACTCCATTTGAGCCCGGTGGGGAATCCCGCGCCGCCGCGTCCCTGGAGTTTGGAATCCTTGACCGTCTTCAGCACCTCGCTGGGCTGCATCTCGGTGAGCGCCTTGCCCAGCGCGAAATACCCGTCGTGAGCGATATACTCGTCAATGCTGGTGGGGTCAATGATCCCCGCGCGGCGCAGCACCACCCGCTTCTGAGCCTCAATGGCGCCGGCCCGTCCCGGCAGATGCGCGATTTGACCGGAAAGCGTCTCCGGCGGCGCCAGCAGATGCTGGGCGATCCGCCCTTTGTAGAGATGCTCCTGCACGATGTAGGCGCCATCCTCCGGTCGCACGGCGCCGTAGCGCGTGCCTTCGGGGAAAACAATGACCATGGGCAGGGCATCCGTCCGATCCACATGCCCCATGTAGCTCACCTGAACTTCTTTGTCGAGTCCCAAATAGGAAAGTTCGGCCTCGATCGCCAACCGCGTCTCTTCAGCGCCGCGAGCGAGGCTGAGGGCATCGCCAGAAATCAACACATGCGCCCGGATCATGCTGCACCTCCTGCCTGGTCCCGCTCAGCCACCTGCTTCAGAATCTGCCGCACCCGCTCCGGGGTGAGATTGCCGTAGATGTCCTCATCCACCAACATCACCGGGCCGACCGCGCAAGCGCCGATGCAGCTCGTCGTCAACAGCGTCCAGCGACCATCGGGCGTGGTCGCGCCGAAGCCAATTCCCAGCTCATGCTCCAGCGCCTCCCACACCTCGCGCCCCCCGGCGACGTGACACGGCGCGTCCTGGCAGAATTTGATCACGTGCGTGCCACGCGGCTCCAGATCGAGCATACTGTAGAAGCTGGCCACGCTGAGCACCTGGCTGGACGGCAGCTTCAGGGCCTCGGCCACCAACGCCAGCGTCGCCTGGCTCAAGTAGCCCAACTCGGCGTTGAGCTCGTGCAATATTTCCACCAACGCCTCACGGTTGCTCCCGTGGCGCATCAATACCCGTTGTACCGTTTGGGTCAGATCTTTGTCCATGCCGCCTCCTTGTCACTCGATCTTCACGGCATCCACCGGGCAGACCTGCTTACAAATGCCGCAGCGAATGCAGACTTCGGGATCAATGACGTGAACCTGCCTGGCCTTACCGGCAATGGCGTTCACCGGACAGTTACGGGCGCAGCGCGTGCAACCGATGCAGGTCGCGGCTTCGATCTTGTACTCGATGAGGGCCTTGCAGACCTTGGCGGGGCAGCGCTTCTCGTAGATGTGCGCCTCGTATTCGTCGCGGAAGTATTCGATCGTGCTCAGCACGGGGTTCGGCGCCCCCTGGCCCAGGCCGCACAGCGAGCCGACGCGGATTTCCTCTCCCAGGGTGATCAGCCTCTCGATGTCGCCCGGCTTGCCCTTCCCCGCGCAAATGTTGTTCAAAATCTCCAACATCCGCCGGGTGCCCACACGACACGGCACGCACTTGCCGCACGATTCGTCTTGCGTGAACTCCATGAAGAACCGGGCAATGTCCACCATGCAGGTGTCTTCATCCATCACCACAAAGCCACCCGACCCCATGATGGAGCCCACTTTGGCCAGGTTATCGTAATCCACCGGCAGGTCCAGGTATTTCTCCGGGATGCACCCTCCCATCGGGCCACCCGTCTGCACCGCCTTGAATTTCTTGTCGTTGAGGATGCCGCCGCCCACGTCGTAGACGATCTCGCGGATGGTCACCCCCAACGGCACCTCGATCAGCCCGGTGCGCTTGACCTTCCCCGCGATGGCAAAGGTCTTGGTCCCCTTGCTCTTCTCCGTCCCCATCGAGGCGAACCACTCCCCGCCCTTGAGGATGATCTGGGGGACGTTCGCATAGGTCTCCACGTTGTTGATGTTGGTCGGCTTACCCCACAGGCCGGAAGTCGCGGGGAACGGCGGACGGGTGCGCGGCATACCCCGCAAGCCCTCGATGGACTGCATCAGCGCGGTCTCCTCGCCGCAGACGAATGCCCCCGCGCCCATGCGCACTTCCAGATCGAAGCTGAAATCCGTGCCGAGGATGTGATCTCCCAACAGCCCGTACTCGCGGGCCTGATCCAGCGCCACCCGCAGCGTGCTGACGGCAATGGGATACTCCGCCCGCACGTAGAAGTACCCCTGGCGCGCTCCGATGACGTAAGCGGCAATCGCCATGCCTTCGATTACCGCGTGGGGATCTCCTTCCAGCACCCGGCGGTTCATGAAGGCGCCCGGATCCCCCTCGTCGCCGTTGCAGATGACGTATTTCACATCGCCCGGCGCATTGCGGGCAAAAGTCCATTTGAGATGGGTAGGGAAGCCCGCGCCGCCGCGCCCCCGTAGGCCGGAACGTTTCAGTTCCTCCAGCACCTGCTCCGGCGTCATCTCCGTGAGCACCTTCGCCAGGGCCGCGTAGCCATCCAGTGCAATGTAATCGTCAATGTTGCCCGGATCAATCTTCCCCACATTGCGCAGCACCACGCGCACCTCTTTGGACGCCGGCGCCTCCAACGGTTCGACCTCGAGGCCTTTGTACATCAACCGGGGGACAGGACGTCCCTTGTACAGGTGCTCGTCAACGATCAGCCGGGCGTCCTCCGGG
>JAAZNO010000484.1 GCA_012798275.1 Chloroflexota bacterium | reverse complement strand
TGGGAACGCGCGAACAGCTGGCGGCGATCGCGCAGGAAACTTCCGCAGCGGGATTGGAGTGAGGACAGCGCATGGAAGCACAGGACACGCACGAAATCCGCGAGCAAACGTCCCGTCCTACGATTGGACTGTTGGTCACCTGGCTGCGTGACGGCTATGAGAACGGCTTTCTGTTGGGGGTAGCAGATGCCGCGGCGGCCCTGGACGTCAATCTCATTTGCCTGGTGGGCGGCGAGTTGCGTTGGAACGTTCCTCAGACGGCCGTCTTCGACCTGATCGGGCCCGAGAAATTTGATGGCTTGATCATCAGCGGGACGTTAGGGCACGCTCTCGCAGCAGAGGACCTGGCGCGTTTCTGTGCCCGCTTTGCGCCCTTGCCGATGGTGGGAGGCGCGTTGCCGGTGCCGGGAGTGGTGCAGGTATTGCCGGATAGCGTCAGCGGGATGCGGGAAGCGGTCGAGCACTTGATCACCGTCCATGGGTATCGGCGCATCGCGTTTATTCAGGGGCCGGCGGGGCAACTCGAGGCAGAGGAGCGTTACCGCGCTTACACGGAAGTGCTGCTGCGTCATGGCCTGCCTCTCGATCCGGCGTTGGTGGTGGGGGGAGATTACCGGCGGGTGACGGGGCAGGCGGCGATGGAGGAGCTGCTCGCGCGCGGGGCGCCTTTGGAGGCGGTGGTCTCGGCGAACGATGACATGGCTTTTGGCGCCTTCGACGTGCTGCAGGCCCATGGGCTGCGCGTGCCGGAGGACGTCGCGTTGGTGGGGTTCGATGACGTGGACGCCGCGCCGTTTCTGGAAGCGCCGCTGACTACGGTGCGGCAATCTTTCACCGACGCGGCGCGCATTGCAGCGGAGACCGTGCTGGCGCTGATTCGCGGCGAGCCGGTCCCGGACATCCTCCATATTCCTACGCAGCTGGTGCTGCGGCGCTCGTGCGGTTGTCAGTTGGAGGCGGTGAGGGCGGCCGCGGCGCCCGTCTCAGCCGCGCCGGAGCCGCCGGTGGCCTGGGAAATGCTGCCGGCGCCTGTGAATGTGCCGGCGCCGGTATGGCAGGCCTTCGGAGAGGACATGACAAGCGGCACTTCGAGCCGTTTCTTGACGGCCTGTACCCAGGCCTTGCGCAGCCTTCAGGTCGTGGTGCCACCAGCGGAAGTCGTTCCTGTCGCGGAGGTGGCTGCCTGGCACGCGACGCTCTCGGCCTTGCGGCGCGCCGCCCTGCCGCACCTCATGGATCGTGCGCAGCTGCTTCATGCTGAGAACCTGCTGCAGCAGGCGCGGGTCCTGGTCAGCGCGGAGGTGCAGCGGCTGGAGGGGTATCATCAGCTGGCGCTCAAGCGCCGGGAGACCCACATTCAGGAATTCGACCGCGCCCTTATGGCGGTGTTGTCTTTGTCGGAGTTACAGCCGCCGGTAGAGCATTATTTCCCCGCCTTAGGCATCCGGCACGCCTACATGGCGCTTTATCCGGCCGAAAATGAGCCGGCGGAGCATCTGCACCTGGCGTTTTCCTATGAGCACGAACATGGCGCCCATGCCTGGGAGCCGCCGATAGCGTTCCCCGCGCGGCAATTGCTGCCGGAAGGGATGGAACTGGAGCGGCAACGGTACACGGCGGTGCTCGTGCCGCTGGTGACGCGGAACACGTCCCTCGGCGTCATGCTCCTCGAGCTCGGCCCGCGCGACGGCGCCATCTACGATCGCCTCGGCGAGCAATTCAGCGGCAGCATCTATCGCATGTCGTTGCTTCAACATCAGGCTGAGGTGCAGGCAGCGTTGGAGGCGTCCCGTCAGGAAGCGGAGATGGCGCTGCGGGATTTGCTGGCGTTGCAGCGCCAGTACATTCGTGAGGCGTGGCGCGGCGCTGACGTTTCGGGCGCCACGCACAGCTACAGCGCTGCGGGTGCGGAAGCGCCTGCCTGGCTGCCGGTGATGACGGCGGCCGCGGCAGAGGGGCGGTCGGTGCAGCAGCCGACCGATGCGGGCTACAGCCTGGGGGCGCCGTTGACGCTGTATGGGGAGATCGTCGGCTTGATGGGGCTGGAACGTCAGGGCGGCCAACCCTGGACGGAGGCCGAGATTGCCATGGTGGAGGGGCTGTTGGAGCAGGCCGCACGGGTCGTGGAGACGCGGCGCCTGGTGGCCGAAACGCGCTATCGCGCCGCGCAATTGCGCACGGCGACGGAAATCGCGCAGATTACCTCGTCCATCTTGAGCCTGCAGGAATTGATCACCCAGGCCGTGAACTTGCTGGAGGAGCGTTTCGGCTACTACTACGTGGGCTTGTTCCTGGTAGAGGAAACAGGACGTTGGGCCGTGTTGCGCGCCGGCACGGGGGACGCCGGCCGGGTCATGCTGGAGCGCGGCCATAAACTGGAAGTCGGCGGCGCTTCGATGATTGGCCAGTGCATTCTCGAGAATCAGGCGCGGATTGCTCTGGATGTCGGCGTGGAGGCCGTTCGTTTCGACAACCCGTACTTGCCTGAGACGCGCTCTGAGGCGGCGGTGCCGCTGCGGAGCCGTGGCCGGGCCATCGGCGCGATGACCCTGCAATCGGTGGAGCCGGCCGCCTTCTCCGAAGAGGATCTGGCGGTGCTGCAGACGGTCGCGGATCAGCTGGGCAATGCCATCGAGACCGCGCGCTTGTTGGACGAAATGGAGCGCACCGTCCGCGCGTTGGAGGCGGCACAGGGCCGGTACACGCAAGAGTCGTGGCGCGAGTACCTGGAGACGGTAGGCAAGACCATCGGTTACCGTTATCGTCTAGGGCTAGAGCCGGCGCCGGCGCTTTCGCCGGAGGAGCAGACGGTTTTGGCGGCGCAGCAGCCGGTGATCACGCGCTATGGCCTGTCGGCGGAAGGCGAGGCGGTCACGGAGGCGCCGCGCGCGGCCATCGCTTTGCCCTTGCGCCTGCACGAGCAAACCATCGGCGTGCTGGATGTGCGGTTCGAGGCCGAAGAGGTCCCGCCGGAGACGCTGGAGCTTCTGGAACAGATTGCCGAGCAGGTGACGTTGTCGCTGGAAAGCGCCCGTCTGTATCAGGCGACCCAACAGCAGGCGGCGCAGGAGCGTCTCATCAGCGAGGCGACGGCGCGCATCCGCGAGCAGCTGGACATGGACGCGGTCCTGCAAGCGGCGGTGCACGAGCTGCAGCAGGTATTGGGTCTGGAGCGCGTGGAATTGCGCGTGGGCACACCTCCGGCAGCGGAGGAACTCCAGTAGGTAAGGCGGGATGGCGATGTTAAGAAAGGAGCAGCCATGAAAAATACGGCGCTTTTCAGACAGGGGATGTTGGCCATCCTGGTG
>JAAZNO010000483.1 GCA_012798275.1 Chloroflexota bacterium | reverse complement strand
TGACTTTATCTACGTCGCGCCGCCGCAATACCGTGGCTTGTGGAAACAGACGCTGTCGCGGTTGGATCAGCAGATGGAGTGGCTGGCAGAAGACGGGTGGGTCATCGTGCAGATTCACCCCGTAGAGTTCGAGGAGCTGCCATTACAACATCTCGTGCTCTTCGATCAACGTCAATACGGCAGCGTGATGCTCTGTTTCTACGGGCGTCCTACCCCCGAGGACGACCTCTGATTTTCTCCGGGACGACCGCCTCTTTCGAAAATAGAGATCAGCGGTCAGCGAATCAGCGAAAAAGCGAAAAAATCACTTGCGTGACAAAGGTACCGCCACTGACTAAAAAACGCAAGATTTCATGGCAGCCATTGAAGATTGAGTATCAATTTTTGCCCCCTATCCCCTGGCCCCTTTCCCCCGCGCGCTGGGGGAAGGGGAAACTTTTTTTGTGGGGCTTTGCAGGCGGGCTACGCCCGCCTGCAAAGCCCCCTTATTTTTCCCCCCTCCCCGACGGCGCCTGCGCCGTCGGGGAGGGGGGCAGGCGGTGAGGCAAAAGCTACAGCTCACAGAGGTTCATCCATCGCCGGCTAGCCACCTGGCGCCAGGCTGAACAGTTACCACACATTTTCATTTTTAGATAGTGTGCGCCAGCACATGGCGTCTCCTCGTAAAACGCCGGGTGCACGTGCGCATGGCAGATACTATACCACAATTCTGCGGTGGTTAAAAATCCGGCCGCGCGCGTATAATAGAGGTGACTCACATCAATCTTGAAAAGACACTTGTCCAAAATCAAAAGTCCAAAATCCAAAATACTATGGCTTCGCCGTTTTCGGCAGCTGGCGCTGCTGAGCGTGCTCGCGGTGATGATTGCCAGGGACGCTCGCTGCCCGTCGTGCACGTTGGAGGTGGGGACGAGCGCGGCGGTGCTGCCGGCCCCGACGCTTTCCTCGCAGCCCGAAGCCGACGACGGGCGCATCACCACGGAGGCCTTAGCGCTCATCGGCGCGAGCGAGTATCACGCCGCCGGCTGCCGTGGCGCAGGGGTCAAAGTCGCCGTCATTGACGAGGCCTTCACCGGCCTCGCCGACCGCATCGCCGAGGGAGAGCTGCCGGCCAACGTCGTCACCCGGCGCTTCACCGCCGGCGGCGACGCCGTCGAAACGCTGAAGGAGGACGGCGGAGGACATGGCGCTGCCTGCGCCGAGATCATCCACGACATCGCTCCCGAAGCGCAACTCTACCTCGTGCAGGTAGACAGCCTGATCGCCACGCTGGAAGCCGTCCTCACTTACCTGCGGCAGGAGGGCGTGCGCGTCGTCTCAATCTCCATGTCCACCCTCTCGCCGGCACGGGGCGACGGCAAGGGACGGACGGCGGAAAGCGCGACCCCGCTGTATCCGCTGCTCGACGCGGCCCGCGACGCCGGCATGTTGATCGTCAAGAGCGCGGGGAATTATGCCCAACAACACTACCGGGGCGAATTTAGCGACGCCGACGGGGACGGCTGGCACGAATTTGGGCACTCGCGAATGGGAATCGTCGAAGAGACCTTGCCGGTGCAGCTGCACCAGGGCAAAGCCGTCAACCTCACCCTCGCCTGGAACGATTGGGGGGACGACCCGCTCAGGCCCGTCGCCAGCGTCACCTACGAGCTCTACCTCTTCGACAGAGAGGGAGTCGAGGTCGCCCGCAGCGTCACCCCGCGCGCGGGGATAAGCGCCCCGGCGCAGCGGATCACCTTCACCCCCACCTTCGATGGCGCCTACACGATCCGCATTCGGCGCAGCGAGCCGGGCTCCCCAAGCCACGTCCTGGAGGTTTTCGCCATCGGCGAGGATGCCGCTCTCACCGCGCACGTCACGCCCGCTGGCAGTCTGGGACTTCCCGGTGACGCGCGCAGCGTCCTCACGGTCGGCGCGGTCAACGTGAGCACCGGCCGGCGGGTGCCCTACAGTTCCCGTGGCCCGACCGCCGACGGACGCATCAAACCCGATCTGAGCAGCTACAGCTTCGTGTCGGTCGCCACGCCGGACTACGGCCCGTATGGCTTCGGCGGGACTTCTGCAGCAGCGCCGCACGTCGCCGGCATGGCAGCGGTGCTGCTCAGCGTTCCGGGGCAGGCAAATCTATCGGTCGCCGAGCTGGAAGCTCGCCTGCGCGCCGCCGCCCGCGATCAGGGAACGCCGGGCATGGATCCCCTATGGGGTGCAGGCATCGCGCAGCTGCCACCGCTGGGGCTCTCGCTGCAGCTGGCCGACGAGGCGGCGGCTTCTCCCCTGCGCCCTGGCGACCCGCGACGGCGCTTCATCAAGGTGCTCGTGGAACGCTCGGACGGCAGCCCGCTGGCGGGACTTCTGCCCGCGCAGTTCGGGGTCGAGATCGGCAGACGGGCCGCGCCCGTCCTCACTGCGCGGAACCTGGGACGCACGTATGTGCTTGAAGTCGCCCTGCCGTCCGGACTCCCTGCCGGCACCCATGCGGTCGTCGTCAGCGCGCTGGGGCAAAGCGCTCGCGCCGAAGCCGCCATCACCGTCCCCGCGGAAAGGCCGGCCCTCCCGACGGCCCCCACCCTCGACGTGAACCTTTCCAACGCCACCCCGCGCCTCGGCGAGCCCGTGCTCTTTCTGGTTAGCGTCGCGGGACGCCTGCCGGCCGACGCGCAAGTCCGCGTCGTCGCCCTGATCGAGCATCCCGACGGCGCGACGGACGGGCTCACCCTCCACGACGACGGCCTGCACGGCGATGGCCTGGCCGATGATGGGGTCTACGGCGGCTGGTACGCGCGCGTCACCGCGCCGGGACGGTATCCCGTGCGGATCATGGCGCTGACCGACGCGCTCACGCCGACGCCGCGCGAGAGTCAGGTGGACCTGGCCCTCAAGGCCGACGCCGCCCTCACTGACGCCGATGGCGATGGCCTGCCCGACGTGTGGGAACAGACTTTTGGGACGCGCAGTCGCATCAACGACGCCGGGCGCGATCCCGACAACGACGGGCTGACCAACCTCGAGGAATTCCTCCGCGGCGCCGATCCCCTGGATTGGGACAGCGACGGGGATGGCCTGACCGATGGCGACGAGGTCGGCGGCTATTTCCAGACTTCGCCCTGCAACAGCGACACCGATCTGGGCGGGGCGGGCGACGGCGACGAACTGCAGCGGGGCACCCATCCTCTCGACCCCGCCGACGACGGACGTGAGTCGCCGCCCCTCTTCCTGCCCCTGCAGCTGCGGCCCTTCAACTCACGCCCCCGCCCGCTCAATCACGCGCGAGATCGGGAAACGCTGTGGCTCGCTACCGATGGCGGCGTGGTGCGGTGGGACGTCGCCACACGCACCTATGTGAGGGTCACCTCCGCGCAGGGGCTGATCCACGACACCGTGTACGCCATTCAGCCCGACGCCGCCGGGGCCGTCTGGATAGGCACACAGGGCGGCGTGAGCCGCTATGACGGCGCGAGCTGGCGGAATTTTGGGACGGCC
>JAAZNO010000063.1 GCA_012798275.1 Chloroflexota bacterium | reverse complement strand
TTGAGAGGCACGAGCAAGACGTGCCCGCCGTCCGGGCGATCCTGGGCCTCAATCTGCACGGGTTGGAGGCCGCCAAAAAGTGCCTCACCCTCCTCCGGCACGACCGGCCGTACCTGCACCAGGTCATACAACAAGCCGATGCGCCCCTGCCGCCGCGCGAAGAGCTGCCGCCATTGCCCCAGGAACTCTTCCTGTTCGTACCGCGAGAGCCGTTCCTGCAAACGGCGGGACTGCTCCAGATGACGAACATTGAGAATGGCCACACCCACGACGTTGGTCACCGCCGAGAGCACTTCCATGACCATTTCGGAGAACGCGTCGGGCGCCGTGCTCTCCAAAGCCACCACGCCCAGCACCTCCCCCTGCAAGATGATGGGCAAAGCCGCCGCCGAGGCCGAAGCCGCCAGCTCGGGGAATGGCTTGTAGTAAGGATCGGCGCGCACGTCGGTCGCCACATAAGGGCGTCCGATGGCCGTGGCATAGCCGACAATCCCTTCTTCGCCCAGACGCAGCTGAATGTCAGGGGACAATCCCCGCACCGATGCCTCCAACACCAGGCGCTTGCCGCTCTCATCCGCCAGGAACACCATCACCTCATAGGCATTGAAAGTCTCGGAGAGCAAATGCACCGTCCGGTCCAGCAGCTCCCCCAGATCGGTCGCCAGAGCGATGATAGCATCAAGTTCCTCCAACATCATCAGATTGCGGGAGAAGTATTCCGCCTCAGCGGTACGCTCGCGCGCCTGCAGTTCCAACGACGCCCGGTGATGCTGCAGGGTCATCACAGCCTTTTCAAATTCGGCTCGCATCGCCGAGAGATAGCCCAAAACGTCTCCCAACAACGGCATACACATGCCCAACAGCAGCACCACAAACAGAGGAATAACACGCCGGGCCTCGACAGCCGCTTCCCCGGGTGGCACATAAACGCCGGTCTCCTCCGCCACGAGGATCCCCACCCCCAACAGTACGGTCCCCAGAAACAGGCCGCGCGCCGCCGTGCGGGAGAGGAAACTCGTAGCAATCACCATCGGCCACACGAAAAATACCCACAGGCTGGAACGCGATCCCCCACCGGTGAGAATCGCCAGCGCCACCAACACGAAGACGAAGGGCACATAGGTCGCAGCGACAGGATGATAAGCGCCCCGTTTGTTGAAGAACAGCCCCAGGCCATGCCCCACCAGGCTCACCCCGCCCAAAACAAGCAGCGGCGACGTCAGAGCGCGCATCCCCGCGAAGAACGCCGGCACCCCGATCGAGGCAATGCCGCCCATCAGCAACGCGAGGTTGAGGAGCGTCGCCATGCGCACCTCGTCGCCGTTGGCATCCCAGACACGGAGCCACCGCGCCAGCGCAGGTTGGGGATCCGTCTTCTTCCGCCGGGGGAGCTGCATTTCCCGATCTGAGGGCTCCCTCATCACGCCATTCGTCGCCATGGCCTACTCCTTCACTTCCAATTCCACGGCCGCCCGGCGCACGCCGAGCGCCTGGCTGAGCTCACGCAAGGCCCGTTCCAACAGCGATTCCACTTCCATTTCAGCACGCACCCGTCCAGAGATGGCGCCGGCCAGTTGTTCGCGCGCCGCCCGCGCCCGGGTGTCTTCCAACAAGCGGGCCACCTCGAGCGCCTGCCCCAACCGTGAGCCGATTTCTTCAAGGAGGGGCAGCGTATCCGCAGCCAGCTGCTCCCCCCGTGAGCGAATGTTGAGCACGCCAATGACCTGCTCACGCACACGGATGGGCAAGGCCAGGGTCGTGACCTCTCCCTCAGTTTCCGTCCCATCGGAAGACGGCTGCCGATACACCACAGCGTGCCCCTCACGCCAGGCCTGTTGCGCTTCAGGAGTGCGTTCGGTCATCATTTCCAGGTCCACGCCGTCGTAGCGATACGCCCGCAAGCGCCGGGTGCGAGTGAGGTACTCCCGCCAGGAGTCCACCGTGTACGTTCCAATGGCCGCCTCGAGCTGGCGCACATTACGATCCGCTTCCGCCAGCAAGCGCGCGATCTCCAGCGCATTGGCCAGCTGGTCAGCCAGCGTCTGCAACATCGCCACGTCGTCCGCACTGAAGCCCTCAGCGGCGAGGGTATGGATACACAACGCGCCCAGGGCCTTTTCGCCCCGCAGCAGCGGCAAGGCGATCTCAGTCACATGCCCATTCCCCTCCGGCGCTGTCAGCAAAGGAAGACTGACCTCCTCCGACAGCTGGGCCCCACGCAGTGCGAGGCTGCGCGCGGCTGGACTTCCTCCCTCTAGCGGCAATCGCAAGCCGGCCTGCAGGTGCTCCGCCGCACGCTCGCCCGCAGCCGCGCGCAACAGCAACCCGTGACGGGATTGTGGGTCGTCCTCCGAGCCAGCTTCTTCTTGCAGAAAGAGTGCCACTCCCGGATAGCCCAGACGCTCAGAAATCAAGGTGACCGCCTGCGGCAGCAGTTCCGAGACCTCCAGAATCGCCGAGAGAGTACGGGAAATCAACGCCGCTTCCCGCAATTGCACAGCGCGCCGTTGCGCTTCATCCTCCATATTCTTCAAGCGCGTTACATTATAGGAGATGCCCACCAGGCCCATGATCTTGCCAGAAGCGTCGCGCATCGGGATCTTGGTCGCCAGGAACCAACGCGACTGCCCTTCACGGTTGTACATGTGCTCGAGCCGTTGTACGACCGCGACCCCGTCGCGCACGACCCGCAGATCGTCTTCCCAGGCCGCCTGCGCACTCGGTCCCACAAAAAAGTCCAGGTCCGTTTTCCCAATGGCCGCTTCTGGATCCTCCACCCCCAACGCCATAGCCTGGGCCGCATTGACGCGGGTAAAGCGCAGCTCTGTGTCCTTGAAGTACACCGAGTCGGGAATGTTGTTGAGCAAAGTGCTCTGCTCCACCTCTTTGCGGGAAATCGCCTCCAGACGCACGCGGTTCTCCAAAGAGACCGCCGCCTGTCCGGCCAGGTTCAGCAGGATCCGTGTCTCCGAAGTGGAAAACTCGCGCGGCTTGCGGTAGGCGGCCACCAACAGGCCCAACCACTCGCCGCCAACGACCAACGGCACGAGCGCTAATGCCCCGGCCTTGAACCGCTCGCGGAAGAAACGCCGCGTACTGGCGCTCAGCTGGACATCCGCCGCCAGATTAGGGATCCACAACGGCGCCTCCGGGCGCACCCGCTGGGAAGCATCCGCCAACGCCAGCAGGTAATGCGCGTCGAAAGCTTCAGACGACACTTCATGCGTCCAACGCGCCAGCGGTGAGAAAGCCGCGGGCGGCGCATCTGGCCGCCAGGGCCGGTCGAAGCGCTCCAGGCTCACAAAGGCGTCCGCGTCCTCCAGCGAGGTGTAACGGCGCAGCACCTCCAGAATGGCGGCGTAGTCCTGGCTGGCGCTGAGCTCGGCCGTCGCGCGGAACAGCAAGTTCACCTCCTCGGCGTTGCGCTGACTCGCCTCAAACAGGCGGGCGTTCTCCAAAGCCACCGCCAGCTGATCGGCGATGATCATCATCAAGGTCACGTCTTCCTCGGAGAAAGCCGCCTCGCGGCTGGACTGCACCGTCAACGCGCCGATGACTTGAGCGCCGCGACGCAGGGGGATGGCCATTTCGGAGTGCGTGTCGGGCAATAGCGGGTTATCGAAACGTACCGCTTCAGCGCCGACGTCAAGGGCGATGTGAGGACGGCCCTCGGCCACACAGGCCCCGATCATGGAAGTGCCGCCGACCTCCAGCCGATGGCCGGCTTCCAACATGCGGCGGCCCGCCTCACCGGTGCCCGCGCGCAACACCGCCCACCGTCCCTCTGCATCAGTGAGGAAAGCGCCCACGTAGTAATAATCGAAGCGCTCACGGATCAGCTCGACCGCACGTTCAAGCAGCTCCTGCGGCTGCAGCAGCGAAGAAGTCGCCCGCGCCACCTCAGCCGCCGTCTGCAATTGAACCGCGCGCTGTTGCACTTCCCGGAAGAGGCGATTCGCCTCCAGCGCATTGGCGACCTGCAGGGCAATGGTCTGGAGCAGTTCCTGATCAGAGGGCGTGAAGAGATTCTCGAATTCATAACTCTCGACCGCCATCACCCCCACGACCTTGTTGGCGGTGATGAGGGGCACGCCCAGCCACGAGAGCGCCTCATCGCCCACCAGGCTCAGTCCCTGCGAAACCATGAAGGCGCGGTTTTCCTCCAGGTTGGCCAGATGCAGGGGAACGCGATTGCGGATGATGTAGCCGGTCAGCCCCTGCCCCAGCGGG
>JAAZNO010000482.1 GCA_012798275.1 Chloroflexota bacterium | reverse complement strand
TGACTTTATCTACGTCGCGCCGCCGCAATACCGTGGCTTGTGGAAACAGACGCTGTCGCGGTTGGATCAGCAGATGGAGTGGCTGGCAGAAGACGGGTGGGTCATCGTGCAGATTCACCCCGTAGAGTTCGAGGAGCTGCCGTTACAGCATCTCGTGCTCTTCGATCAACGTCAATACGGCAGCGTGATGCTCTGTTTCTACGGGCGTCCTACCCCCGAGGACGACCTCTGATTTTCTCCGGGACGACCGCCTCTTTCGAAAATAAACACGTGCCCACGTTGTTTTCATTTTTGCATGATGTGCGCCAGCGCATGGCGCTTCCTTCAGGCATGGCCGGGAGCGGACCCCCCAAGGCTCTCTTTCAGCGCACGCGCAGGGCGGTAATGACGACCTTCCCCTCAACGACGGTAAGAGTGGCGGTATGGCGCTCCGGCAGCCAACTTTGCCCCACGACCAGCGGGTCTGACGTGAGGGCCACTTCCTGAGGCGGGCCCCCATCCAGCGCGAGTTGAACGACGCCATCGGCCTGAGTGTGCAGCTCCAAAGCGCGCCCTTCCCACGTCAGCGAGAGCGTCGCGCCGCGCAAGCCCTGCTGCGCGCCGGGGGCTTCATCTCCAGCGGGCTGCCACTCGCCCGCGTAAGCCGCCTGCCAGGTGTTCGCCGGATGCCAGCCGCGATAAAGCGTCGGCTCCAGCGTCGTGAGATACTCCTTCAACGCGGTGTAGACCGGCAGCGGCGTGAAATCCGGCTCGACGAGGCGAAAGTAGTACCACGATTGGTCCCGCTCCAGGTCCGTGGGGCGCTTGAAAAACCACACGTCCACCATCCCCACCCAGGGCCACTCGCGCTGGACGCGCTCCAAAGCCTCGACGGCGTAGCGCGCCTGCTGCGCTTCCGTCACCCGCCCGAAATTGGTGGGGAGGCCTTCGGGGACGACGTTGCTGTTCATTTCCGTGAGCCAGATGGGCTTGGCGGCGTCACCGTTGGCGACCATCACGTCCCGAATCCATTGCGGGCGCGAGAAATTGATCACGTGCGGGCGCATTCGGCGATCGCTGGGGCCTGACCACAGCATGTAGTCGTTGAGCGCCAACACGTCGAAGCACTCTCGTGCACCAGCATCATACATCCGCTGCAAGAAGATCACGTCCATGAGATTGTTACCGCCATCGGGCCGCAGCGTGCCCAGCTGATCGGTGGGCGCGAGCGCGCCGCTGATGACGACGGCTTCGGGGTCTACCGCTTTGACGCGCGCATACGCCAGGCAGAGCAGGCGGGTGTAAGCGACGGGATCTACGGGCTGATTGCCCCATTCGGGGTAGATGTTCGGCTCATTCCAGAGCTGGTAATAGTGGATTCGACCTTTATAGCGGCGCACCACCGTCTCGACGAAGTCGGCGTAGTCCTCGAAATTGTCGGGCGGGGCGTAGGTGCCCCTGTCATCGCCGGCCGCGCGCGACCAGGCGGGGGGATTGCTCAGCCGCACGATGAGGCCCAGGTCATAGGCCTCGGCCAGCGCCACGATCTGATCGTACTTCTCCCACGCCGAGCGATAGGGTTCGTGACGGCGATCCTCGAAGTCGCCCTTGCCGTGGATTTCAATGTCCTCCCACGTGAATTCCTGGCGGATCCAGCGGAAGCCGGCGTCGGCAATCATCTGGAGTGAGCGCTCGCGTTTCGCCGGCTCCACCTCGAGGTTGAGGAAAGTGTTGACGCCGAAGGGAGCCAGTCCGGCCGGGGTCACCGGAGTATCCCCGGCGGTGTGCGGCAGAGGGCGGGTCCAGTTGAAGGCCCACTGCACCCCTCCCCGCAGTTGGGGCAGCACCGCCTCCTCGCCGGTGACCGCGTACAGCCCGTCGCGCCAGGGGAGAAACACAATCGCCGCACCCAGGAGTGCGGCGATCACGAGAGCTCCGATCGGCCACCACCGATGCATCAGGGCAATCCTTTCGGCGCGCTCGGGACCTGTTCCGCCAGCATCAACTCCACGGATTGGGGCAGGCCGCCTTTGCTGAGATAAGCGCGGACCTCGATGAGCGATTTGTCATAGCGGTCGAGAAGTTCCTCATCGTCCCCTTTGAAGCCGCTGATGGTACGCCGCGCGCAGGTACAACAGCCCAGCGAGGCGCGGTAACTGTCGAGGTCGCAGGTCAGACAGCTGCCCAACCTGATCATCAGCAGGCCAAACGCCAGCACTTCCTCATGGTTGAGCGGCAGATGCAGCACACGTTCTACCAGATGTTGCCATTGGGGCCCGCGCAAGTCGCGCAGTTGGAAAATGCACCGTGGTGGAAAAAGAATCTCGCTGTCAGGATACATAAAGAATAATCTCACCCATAAAATCGCTTTGTCGCCCATCGGGATGAGGGGAATGTTCCCTTGTCCAGACGGATCGTATTTTAACACACGGGCAAGGCCCCGTCAATAGGGAAAATCCAGATTTCGGGGAATTGGGGGACTTTTGCGCACGCCGGCGGGTGGGTTCGCTCTCCCGGCTCTTTGGGGTATAATTATTTTCCTGAGATTGGAGTTCCCCACTGGAGGAGAACAGGCCTTGGAAGATGAAGTCTCCCTTGCAGCGCCAGTTGCTGCTGGAACCATTCGTACCATAGACATCAACCACGAGATGCGCTCGGCCTATCTGGATTATGCGATGAGCGTGATTGTGGCGCGCGCGTTGCCCGATGCGCGCGACGGCCTCAAGCCGGTGCAGCGCCGCATCCTCTACGCCATGTACGACATGGGCATCCGTCCCGGCACGCCGTACAAGAAATCAGCCCGCATCGTCGGTGAGGTCTTGGGGAAATACCATCCCCATGGCGATTCGGCGGTCTACGAGGCCATGGCGCGCCTGGCGCAGGATTTCTCCATGCGCTATATGCTGGTGGATGGGCAGGGGAACTTCGGTTCGATTGATGGGGATCCGCCGGCGGCCATGCGCTACACCGAGGCGCGCCTGGGCAAGCTGGCGATGGAAATCCTGATGGACATCGAAAAGGAGACGGTGGATTGGAGCGATAACTTCGACAACACGCTGCAGGAGCCGCAAGTCCTGCCGTCGAAGCTGCCCAATCTGCTCATCAACGGCGCGTCGGGGATCGCCGTCGGCATGGCGACGAACATCCCGCCCCACAACCTGGGCGAGACGGTCGCGGCGCTCATCCACTTGTTGGATAACTGGGATCGGCGGGAGGAAGTGGGCGTCGAAGAGCTCATGGAGTTCATCAAAGGGCCGGATTTCCCCACCGGCGGCATCATCATGGGCCGGGAATCCATCGTCCAGGCTTACGCTACCGGACGGGGCAAGTTCCTTGTCCGTGCCAAAGCGGAGATCGAGGAGCTGCGCGGCGATCGGTTCCGCATCGTGGTGACCGAGATCCCCTATCAACTCAACAAATCGAGCCTGCTGGAACGCATCGCGGAGCTGGTGCGCAGTGGGAAACTGGAGGAGATCAGCGACTTACGGGACGAGTCGGATAAGCGCGGGATGCGGATCATCATCGAGCTCAAACGGGATGCCCAACCGCAAAAGGCGCTGAATCGCCTGTTCAAGTTCACGCCGCTGCAATCCACTTTTGGCGTGCAGCTGCTGGCGCTGGTCAACAACGAGCCGCGCATTTTGCCGCTCAAGCGCCTGCTGCTCATTTTCCTGGAGCACCGCATCGAGATCGTCGTCCGCCGTGCCCGCTTCGAGTTGCGGCAGGCGCAGGCGCGGGCCCACATCCTGGAAGGGCTGCTCATCGCGCTGGATCATCTCGACGAAGTCATCCGCACCATTCGGGAATCCCCCAACGTGGAGACGGCTCGCACGCGCCTCATGGAAGGTTTCACCCTCACCGAGACGCAGGCGCAGGCGATTCTCGACATGCAGTTGCGACGGCTGACGGCGCTGGAACGCCAGAAGCTGCTCGATGAATATGAAGGACTGCTCAAGCAGATTGCCTATCTGGAAGATCTGCTGGCCTCGCCACTGCGCCAGCGGGCTGTGATCCGCGAGGAACTGCTCGCGCTCCAGGAGAGCTATGCTGACCCCCGCCGCACGCAAATCGAGCATCAGGCCGGCGCCGATTTGGACGAGGAAGATTTCGTCACCGAAGAGCGCGTCCTGATCCCCATCACCCAACGGGGCTACATCAAGCGCATGCCCACGAAGGTCTACAAGGCGCAGGGGCGCGGCGGACGGGGCGTGATCGGCATGACGACGCGCGACGAGGACGCCATCGTCTATCTGCTCGC
>JAAZNO010000481.1 GCA_012798275.1 Chloroflexota bacterium | reverse complement strand
TTCCATTATAGCACAAAACTGAACAATGACTCTCGCGTCGGCCATTTCCGTGTTATAATGGCAGGTTGCAACAGAGAAAGGCAGTCTAAGACATGGTAAGTGAGATGCTGATCGTGCGCGGCGCACGCGAACACAATCTGAAAAACATCACGGTGGAGATCCCCAAAAACAAGCTCGTCGTCATCACCGGGCTATCCGGCTCCGGGAAATCCTCCCTGGCGTTCGACACCATCTTCGCCGAGGGGCAGCGACGCTACATCGAGTCGCTCAGCGCCTACGCGCGGCAATTCCTCGGCCAGATGAACAAGCCCGACGTGGAATCTATCGAGGGCCTCAGTCCGGCGATCGCCATTGACCAGAAGGGCGTCTCCCACAATCCGCGCTCCACCGTCGGCACCGTCACCGAGATTTACGACTACTTGCGGCTGCTCTACGCCCGCATCGGCGTGCCCCACTGTCCCCAATGTGGACGCGCTGTGACCCGACAAAGCGCGCAAGAGATCGTGGACGCGATCCTCGGCATGCCGCCGACCACGCGGCTGCAGGTCCTCGCGCCGCTGGTCCGCGGACGCAAGGGACATCATCGCCCCACCTTCGATGAGGTGCGCAAGCTGGGTTTCACGCGCGTGCGCGTGGACGGGGAAACCCACGAGCTCGACGAGATCCCAGAGCTCGATCGCTACAAGCTCCATGACATCGAGGCCGTCGTGGACCGCCTCGTCGTCCCCGATCCCGAAGAGGATCCCGAGTCGGCCTACCGCGATTTCGTCAGTCGCGTCACCGACTCCGTCGAAACCTCGTTGCGCCTGGGTGACGGGGTTATAATCGTGGAGGTGGTGCGCTCCCCCGCTCCGGAGGCGCAGGCGCCCGGCGATGTGCTCTTTTCGGAAAACCTCGCCTGCCCGGTGTGCGGCATCAGCCTGCCGGAAATCGAACCGCGCACGTTCTCGTTCAACAGCCCGCACGGCGCCTGTCCCGCCTGTCAGGGGCTGGGCTACAAACTCGAGCTCGACCCGGCGCTGATCGTCCCCAATCCCGACCGCTCGCTGCGCGAGGGCGCCATCGCCATTGGCGTCGCCGAAGATCAGGAGAGCTACACCTTCCAACAACTGGAAAACGTCAGCCGGCACTACCACATTGACCTGGACAAGCCCTGGCGGGAGCTCTCCCCCACCGAGCAGCGCCTCATCCTTTACGGCTCGGGGACGGACGTCGTGCCAATGCATTTCGAGGGCCCCAACGGGGTCTGGGAGAGGCAGCGCCCCTACGAAGGCATCGTGCCCGGCCTGCAGCGGCGTTACGACGAGACTACTTCCGATTACATCCGCGCCAAGATCGAGGAGGCGATGAGCCGCACGCCCTGCAAAGAATGCGGCGGGACGCGCCTGCACGAGATCGCGCGCGCCGTGACCGTGGCGGGGGAAGCCATCCACGAAGTCTCCGCCTGGCCCGTGCAACGGTTGCAAGCATGGGTGGAACAGCTGCTCGAACCCGGCGGCCTGAGCCGCAAAGACGCGACCATCGCCGAACGCCCCTTGCGCGAGATCTACAACCGCATCACCTTCCTGGTGAATGTGGGGCTGGACTACCTCAGCCTCAGTCGCGCCGCCAACACGCTCTCCGGCGGCGAGGCGCAGCGGATCCGCCTGGCGACGCAGGTAGGCTCCCGGCTCACCGGCGTGCTCTACGTGCTCGATGAACCGAGCGTCGGCCTGCATCAACGTGACACCGCCCGCCTCATCCACACCCTCAAGGAGATGCGCGACCTGGGGAACACGGTCCTGGTGGTCGAACACGACGATGAGACCATCCGCGCCGCCGATTGGATCGTGGATCTGGGGCCCGGCGCGGGCGAACACGGCGGCGAAGTCATCGTCGCCGGGCCGCTGGAGACCATTCTGGCGCATCCTACCTCGCAGACAGGCGCCTATCTTTCGGGGCGCCGCTGCATCCCCGTCCCCCAACATCGGCGCCAGGGCAACGGCAAGGCGCTGGAGATTCACGGCGCGCGGGCCCACAATCTAAAAAACATCACCGTGCGCCTCCCGTTGGGACTGTTCATCTGTGTGACGGGCGTCTCCGGTTCGGGCAAAAGCACGCTGGTGGTCGAAACGCTCTATCAACGCCTGGTGCAGATTCTCAACGGCTCCCGCGAGCCGGCCGGCGAGGTAGATGACATCACCGGGCTGGAATACCTGGACAAAGTCATCAACATTGACCAGAGTCCCATCGGGCGGACGCCGCGCTCCAATCCGGCGACGTATGTGGACCTCTTCGGCCCCATTCGGGAGCTCTTTGCCGCGCTACCGGAATCGAAGATTCGCGGTTACAAAGCCGGGCGCTTTTCCTTCAACGTCAAGGGGGGCCGCTGTGAGGCCTGTCAGGGGCAGGGCACGCTCCGCATCGAGATGCAGTTCCTGCCGGAAGTCTACGTCCCCTGCGATGTCTGTCACGGGACGCGCTACAACCGGGAGACGCTCCAGGTGCGTTACAAGGGGCTGAACATCGCCGAGGTGCTGGAACTGACGGTGAGCGAGGCGCTGGAGTTCTTCGCGCCCTTCCCCGCCATCGTCAAGCGGTTGCAGACGCTGAACGATGTGGGCCTGGGATACATCCGCCTGGGGCAATCTGCCACCACACTTTCCGGCGGCGAGGCGCAGCGGGTCAAGCTCTCCAAGGAGCTCTCCAAACGCGCGACGGGGAAAACGCTCTACATCCTCGATGAGCCGACGGTGGGCCTTCATGCCGCCGACGTGGATCGCCTGATTCAGGTGCTCCAACGGCTCGCGGATGCCGGCAACACGATCCTGGTCATCGAACACAATCCCGATGTGATTAAAGTGGCCGATTGGATCATTGACCTGGGGCCGGAAGGGGGGGACGCCGGCGGCGAGGTGCTCGCGGAGGGCACGCCCGAAACCGTGGCGGAAGTGCCCGCCTCATACACCGGGAAATACCTCCAGCGCTGGTTGCGCGGCGACTGCAATGGCTGAGCAG
>JAAZNO010000062.1 GCA_012798275.1 Chloroflexota bacterium | reverse complement strand
CTCATGGGGGGGATTGGATGGCTGCGCGGCGATCCGCCGTTGTGGACGATGGCGCTCCTGGGGGCGGCCGCCATCGCCGTGTTGCTGGCCGGCGCTTTGCCGAACGGGCGGAAGACCCTGGCCGGCGGCGTGCTCTTGCTCGCCTTCATCGCCCTCGACTTCTGGTGCCTCTTCGGCTTCATCGTCCCGATGTTGGGGTGAGCTGGCGGCTGGAAGCTGGTGGCTGGAAGCTGGTAGTTGGAAGCTGGTTGCTGGTGGCTGGAAGCTGGTGGCTGGAAGCTGGTTGCTGGTAGCTGGAAGCTGGTTGCTGGAAGCTGGTGGCTGGTGGCTGGTGGCTGGTGGCTGGAAGCTGGTTGCTGGTGGCTGGTGGCTGGAAGCTGGTTGCTGGTGGCTGGAAGCTGGTGGCTGGAAGCTGGCGGCTGGTGGCTGGTTGCTGGAAGCTGGTTGCTGGGTGCTGGAAGCTGGTTGCTGGGTGCTGGAAGCTGGCGGCTGGCGGGTGGAAGATGGTGGCTGGCGGCTGGAAGCTGGATACTGGCCCCATTACCCGTCACCCCTTGCCCATTGCGAAAGAGGAGAACACCCCATGCCCCTTGAACCCGGATTGATTGGAGAAATTCATCACGTGGTGGCCGAGGCAGACACCGCCGCCGCTTACGGCAGCGGGTTGGTGCCGGTGTTGAGCACGCCGCACCTCGTCGCCCTGATGGAAAACGCGGCGCAACAGATCATTCAGCCGTTCCTGGCGCCGGAGCAGACCGCCGTAGGCGTCCGCATCGAGATGCAACATCTGGCGGCCACGCCCGTGGGAATGGAGGTGACCGTTCGCGCCGAGCTGGTCTCCGTGGAGCGCCGCCGCCTGCGCTTCACCATCGAAGCGTGGGACGCGGTGGAACGCATCGGAACCGCCATCCACGAGCGCGTGCTCATTGACCGGGAACATTTCATGGCGCGCGTGGCGCAAAAGCGCGAGGGAGCAGCGAACCAGCCCGGCTGAGCTCTGCGGAAAGGAGAGCCAGGCCAGTTTCCGCATCCACCATGCGTCGCGTGAAGCCAATCACCGGCGAGCCGGCCTCACTTCCTCACACTCACCTGCTCAATGTTCCAAAGTGGCGCCGGGTTGGAAGCATCGGGGCGCAGCCCCTCCACTTCTGGGCGGGCGACAAACCAATCGGGGCGCCAGGTGAGGAAAAACGTCGGCAAATCGCGGGAGAGGAGGACACCCGCCTCGCGCAGCGCCGCGTTTTGGGCCGCCGGATCCACGCTGGTCAACGCTCGCCGGCAGGCGGCATCATACTCCGCCGAGGCATACCCGCTAAAGTTCTCCCCCAACCAGGCGTTCGCCGCACCGGGAATGCGGTCTGAACGCCACGCGCCGCACACCGTCGGCGCCTTCGCCAGCCAGCCAAAGAGCGCCAGGTCGAAGCGCCGCCCAATCAACGGGCTGGCCGGATCCGCCGCATACAGCACGCGCGCATCCACCGGCTGAGGCGCTATCCCCACGCCGCACGCCTCCAGCGCGGCAGCAACGTGGGCCGCCGCCACCATGTATTGTGGGGCCAGCACGAGCGTCAGGCTCAACGGCGTCCCATCCTTGAAATCGGCCACGCCGTGCGCTTCACGAATCCCGTCCCCATCCTCATCGCGCCAGCCCACTTCCGCCAACAAAGCGCCCCCGGCCTCAGGCGCATACGCCAACCGCGTGAGCGCCGTCCCGCCAAAAGCGGGGTGATCGGGGGGGACGAAACTCTCTGCCGTAAGAAACGCCTGTCCCGGCTGCGCCAGTACCAGGCGCTGACGGTCAATGCACAGCCCCAGCGCCTGCCGCACCCGCAAATCCGCCAGCGGCGTGATCCGCCCCTCGGCCGGTGCGAGGTTGAAGTCCAACCGCTGGAACGTGGGCTCGAGGCCCGTGTCCGCCCAGATAATGGCCTCGCCCTGCTCCATCAACGCGGCCCAGGATTGCCAGTCCACCTGCATGGCGGCAGCAGGGAGCACCACCTCACATTCGCCCGAGGCGACAAGTTGGGGCCATTGTGCAAGGTCATACCCCGGGAACAGGAAGAGCACTTCTTCGAGCAGCGGCTGCGCACCGGCGTAGGCGGGATTAGGCCGCAACCGCGCGCCGACGCCGGGCTGCCACGATTCGATGACGAACGGTCCCGTGCTGAGAGGCGCCCGATCGGCCAGAATCTCAGGGAGGGACAGTTCCCCGTAACGCTGGGCGGGCTGCAAGGGGAACAGCAAGCCGGCGACGTCCGCGCTCAGGAAGCCCGGCAGGCCCACCCACCGCGCGCGCTGCGCGTCCAGCATCTCGAATTGGGCGGTGCGCTCTGCGAGATCCCGCCAGGGACCGCGCGCTTCCGGCGCCTGCGCCAGATGATACCCTAACAGCGCGTCGCGCATGGTCAGCGGCGTGCCATCGGACCACGACAGATCGTCGCGCAGGGTGAAGGTCACCGCCAATTGGGGAAGCGCGAGGGTCTCGGCGCCCTCGTTCACCCGCAAGGCGCCGGCCTCGTCCACATACCGCGCACCCGGCGCGACCGGCACGGTGGACGTCACCACATCACCGCTGGCCAGCGAGGGGATGTGGGTCAGCAACCGCGCTTCCCACACGAAATTCACGCGCTCGGCGGGATCTTCGACCCACAGCGCCCGGAGGTCAGTCCCCGCCGCCGATGGGACGAAGGGGCTGAGCGTCTCCGGCTCGGGGACACAAACCCGCAGCTGGTTGGGGCGCGGCGTCGGCGTGTCTGGCTGCGAGGTCGCCGTTGCGGCGGGAGGCGTGACAGTCGGCGGGACGGCTGTCGGTGAGGGGGAAGTCACGCCGACGCAAGCCGCGAGCAACGTCAGCGCGAGCAGGCTGCCCGGCAAAATCGCGCCGCCGCGCCGGCGGACGTCATCCCAACGCTTCACTCAGCACCGCCAGGTCTGCCTCCCGCACCGCGCCCTCCAGGGCCAACGGCTGTCGCGGGGGGCCGACAGGGATGCCGCGCAGCTTCAGTCCGGCGCGCACAGCCAGGCTGCCGCCACTCCCGACGATGCGGCTCACCCGCTGCGCGCGGAGCTGCCCGGCACGCGCCGTCTCCCAATCCCTCGCACGGATGGCGCGATACACCTCCTGCCACTGCGCAGGGATGAGGTTGGCGCAGGCCAGGATGCCGCCTACCGCGCCCACAGCCATCGCCGGCAGGAACACGGTCCCCCGTCCCACCAACACCTGGAAGGTCGAGGGGACGCCCTCCAGCACTTCGAGCATGTACGTCAGATCGCCAGAGGTGTCCTTCATCCCGATGATGTTGGGGATGGCGGCCAGGCGCGCTACCATGTCCGGCGGGAGCGGCTGCCCCACCAGCTGCGGGAAGTTGTACAGGAGGATGGGGAAATCCGGCATTGCCGCAGCGATCGTGGCAAAATGCCGTTCCAGTCCCGCCGGGGAAGGGCGGAGATAGTAGGGAGCGATGATCAACGCCGCATCGGCGCCGGCCTCGCGCGCTTCGCGGGTGAGGGTGATGACCTCCCGCGTCGCAACCGCGCCCGTGCCCGCCAGCACCGGCTGCTGGCCGCCGACCAGCGCCGCGACGGCCGCAATCGCCTCCTGGCGCTCGGCATGGGTGAGCAACGGGAAATCTGCCGTCGTCCCATTCACCAGGAAACCATCCACATCGGGCAACAGATGGCGCACCAGGATACGCAACGTCGCCACATCGAGCGATTCGTCTTCGCCATACGGCGTCACCAACGCGGGAAGGATGCCGTGCAATTGCAACATAGAGACCTCCGTAAAATCAAGTCAAGTAAGGAAGTAGGAAGTGAAGTAGAGAAGTAGGAAGCAAAGAAGCAGGGAATCACGCTCCTTGTCAATGCTCACGGCTGAGGTAAAACAACACCCCCAGCGTGAACAACCCCAACACGATCAGGGCCAGCAGTTTGTACCACGCCGTCGAAAGCACCAACGCCAGCACGCCAAAGAACGCACAGACGCCCCAGTACAGCCCCACAATCGTCCGAATGGAAAGCCCGGCATCCTGTAAGCGATAATGCAGATGTCGGCGGTCGCCGTGACCGGGGTTTACGCCGTGCCGGAGCCGATCCATGATGGTCCAGGCGACATCGAGGATGGGAATGCCCATCACCATGAGCACCATGGCGACCCGCGCCCCGGCGATGAGTCCCAACGCCGCCAGGAGATAACCCAAGACGAAGGAGCCGTTGCTGCCCATGTGCACGCGCGCCGGATGGATGTTGAAGACCAGGAAGCCTAGCGCCGCGCCCAGCAACGCCAGCGCCTCAGGGGCCACGCTGTACTGCTCCATCCGGATCATGTGGAGCGCCAGCACGGCCGCCATGATCGCCGCCACCCCCGCCGCCAGGCCGTCCAATCCGTCCAGCCAGTTGACGGTCACGATCATGCCGGTGATCCAAAAGATGGTGAGCGGGATGTAGATGAACCACGGGGCGTTGATCAGCGCGCCGGTGAGGGGGTTGTTGAATTGCTCCAGGATGATGAGCGTTGCAATCGCCACGAGCGCCGCGACAAGATAGGTGAGGTACTCCACCCACGGCGGCAGCTCGAAGCGATCGTCCAGCAGGCCCACCCCGAACATCCACACGCTGCCAGCGATCAGGCCCCAAAGCCGGCGCGTCTCGTTAGGGTCGGCCGTGGGGATGTGAAAGGATTGCGCCAACGCCAGGGCCGCCCAAAATCCCAACGTGATCCCGATCCCGCCCAGGCGGGAGACCACGCCCAGGTGTTGCCGCCGTCCGCCGGGGACGGCGGTGATGCGCCAGCGCAGCCCCAGCGCCTGCCCCAGTCGCGTCGCCGCCAGCGATACCCCGAAGCCGGTGAGGAGAATCAACACATAGCGCAGCGTGTAAGATCCCATCTCCTGCTAGGCAGTGCCAAATTGGCGGTCGCCGGCGTCGCCCAACCCGGGGATAATGTAACCGCGCTCGTTCAGGTGATCGTCAATCGCGGCGACGTACACGGGCACATCCGGGTGGGCTTCCGTGAAAGCCTTGAGGCCCTCCGGCGCGGCGATGAGTCCCATGAACTTGATGCGGTCCGCGCCCCAGCGCTTGAGAATATTCACGGTCGCAATCGCCGAGCCACCCGTCGCCAGCATGGGGTCGAGCACCAGGCAGACGTTCACCGTCGGGCGCACGGGCAGCTTGTTGTAGTACTCGACGGGCCGCAGCGTGCGTTCGTCGCGAAACAGGCCAATGTGCCACACCTCAGCGGAGGGCATCATCTCCCAAACCCCTTCGACCAGCCCCAAGCCGGCGCGCAAAATGGGGATCAGGCCGATCTCCCCCTTGAGCCGGAAGCCCGAAGCCGGTGCCAACGGCGTCTCCACGGTGTAAGGCTCCACTTCCAGGTCGGCCGTCGCCTCATAGGCGATCAGGATTGCCAACTCCTTGACGAGTTCGCGGAATTTTTTGGAGTCGGTATCCTTTTTGCGCAACAGAGTCAACTTGTGTTGCACCAACGGATGGGTGGACACGTGTACTTGCGACATAAACGTCTCCTTCAAGAATGGCCCCGAATGAACACGAATTTCACGAATCAGATTAGAAATTCCTTACCCCCGGGGCTGCTACGTCCTCAAACAACGCGCTTCAGCGCGGTTGGCTCGTGTCAGGCTGGGGATTCCATCCCCAGCCGCAGCGGTGAGCTGTTGCAGCCTCTGCTCACGGATTATGGCTCACATGGTTACTGTTCAGCCACTGACTAAAAAACACAAGATTTCCTGGCAACTGCTAAAGATTGAAAAATCAATTTTTGT
>JAAZNO010000480.1 GCA_012798275.1 Chloroflexota bacterium | reverse complement strand
GGCGGCGCGGCTCCTGCCTGTCGCGGCGCCCTCCGAGGCGCTGGAGCAGGCGTTGACGTTCGTCATCGGGCGGCTGAATGGGCTGTTGCGCGAGGAAGGCTTCGCTTACGACGTGGTCGAGGCGGTGCTGGCCGTGCAGGGAGAACGCCCTTACGCGGCGCGCGAGGCGGCGATCCAGCTGACCCACTGGGTTTCTCGCCCGGATTGGGCGCTGATGCGCGACAACTACGCGCGCTGTGTGCGCATCACCCGCGATCAGCCGTTGCTGACCTTGCGGGCTGAAGTCCTGTGCCTGCCGGAGGAGCTGGTCCTCTACCAGGCTCTGCTCGCTGCGGAAGGGCAACTCGCGGGGCAGACTACCGTGGATGCCTTCTTCACCGCGTTTCAGCCGTTAGTGCCCGTGATTCAGCGCTTCTTCGACGCGATTCTGGTGATGGATCCTGACCCGACGGTGCGGGAAGCCCGGCTCGCGTTGGTCCAGCGCGTCGCCGCCCTGCCGCGGGGGATCGTGGATTTGAGCCAGATGGAAGGATTCTAATGGAAGGGTTTTAGCTCTCAGCGGGGGCGTCGAGGGACATGCGGCTGGGATCCTCCTGACTTTTCCAGGGCTATGGGGTAACATTTTAGATTGCGGAGGCTCGTGGATTGGCAACTAAATACATCTTCGTTACCGGTGGCGTGGTCAGCTCGCTGGGGAAGGGCATTACCGCGGCCTCGGTCGGACGGCTGCTCAAGGCGCGCGGCTTGCGCGTTTCGATTCAGAAGCTGGATCCCTATCTCAACGTGGATCCCGGCACGATGGCGCCCTATCAACACGGGGAAGTCTTTGTCACCGATGATGGCGCGGAGACGGACCTCGATCTGGGGCACTACGAACGCTTCATTGATGAAAGCCTCAGCAAGCTCAACAACGTCACCTCCGGGCAGGTTTACAGCGACGTGATCGCCAAGGAGCGGCGCGGGGATTATCTCGGCGGCACCATTCAGGTCGTGCCGCACGTCACGAACGAGATCAAGCGGCGGATCGTCCAGGCGGCGCAGCGTCTCAACGCCGAGGTCGCGCTCGTGGAAATCGGCGGCACCGTCGGCGACATCGAGGGGCAGCCGTTCCTTGAGGCCATCCGTCAGATGCGCAACGACGTGGGCCGCGACAACGTGCTCTACATTCACATCACTCTCCTGCCCTACCTCGGCGCGAGCGGTGAGCTCAAGACCAAGCCGACGCAGCACAGCGTCCGCGAATTGCGGGGGATGGGGATTCAGCCCGACATCATCGGTTTGCGCGCTGACATCCCCATTAACGAGGACATTCGCCGCAAAGTCTCCCTGTTCTGCGATGTGGAGCCGCGCGCGGTCATCCCCATCGTCACTGCCTCCAGCATCTACGAGGTGCCGTTGCAGCTGGAGGAGACGGGGTTGGCGGACCTGGTGTTGGCGCGGTTGGGATTGACGGCGCGCATCCTGCCTCCTGCTCTCGACGATTGGCGCGCGGCGACGGAACAGTTGCTGCGGGAGAAGCCGGCCGTGCGGATTGCGCTGGTGGGGAAGTACGTGGAGCTGCAGGATGCTTACATCAGCGTGCGCGAAGCCCTGATCCATGCCGCGCTCAAATATGGCTACAGCGTGCAAATTGACTGGCTGCACAGCGAGACGTTGGAGCGTGAGGACGGGGTGGAACAGCTGGCTGCCGCCGATGGCATCGTAGTCCCCGGCGGTTTTGGTTATCGCGGCGTCGAGGGGAAGGTCCTCGCCGCCCGGTACGCGCGCACCCATCAGATTCCCTATCTGGGATTGTGCCTGGGGATGCAGGTGATGTGCATCGAGCTGGCGCGGTCCATGCTGCAGAGCAACGAGCCGAATAGCGAGGAATTTGCACCCAAGACGCGCTATCCCATCATCTCGCTGATGCCGGATCAACAGGCGCTGGTGGATTTAGGCGGCACGATGCGATTGGGCAACTATCCCTGTCGGCTTCAGCCCGGCACCCGGGCGTATGCCGCCTATGGCGTGGAGGAGGTTCAGGAGCGGCATCGGCACCGCTTCGAATTCAACAACGCCTATCGCGAGCTGCTCTCGCAGGCGGGGATGGTGTTCAGCGGGCTGTCGCCTGACGGGCGGCTGGTGGAGGTCGCCGAGCTGCGCGATCATCCCTGGATGGTCGGTTGCCAGTTCCACCCGGAGTTCCGCACGCGCCTGCACCGTCCGCATCCGCTTTTCTGTGGTTTCATTCAGGCCGCCATTGCGCGTCACGAGTCCCAGGCATAAGCGTCTGGAGGCGTC
>JAAZNO010000479.1 GCA_012798275.1 Chloroflexota bacterium | reverse complement strand
GCCTTCTGCAATAATTCAGTGCGGGCGACGACTTTGGCTTCCAGATCCTCGTAGAGCGATTTGAGCTCGCCCGCCATCTGGTTGAAGACATACGTGAGAATGCCGATCTCATCGCGGGACGCCACCGGCACGTGCTGATCGAGGTTACCCGCCGCCATCTCCAGCGCCGATTCGGTGAGCCGGATGACCGGGCGGGTGATCTGACGAATCACGAGCGCCGAAATCACCGTCGTCAGCAGCACCACGGAGAGCAGGCCGCCGATCACTGTCGTCTCGATGAGCTCCGTAGGAGCCAGGACCTCGCTCTGCTCCTGCTCGACCAAAATCCCCACATCCGCCCCGGCGAGCGGGGAATAGGCGCCCACGACGGGGACCTCCGCCGCGTTGGCATACCAGGCGCTCGTCGCCGCTGCGCCGGCCAGCGCGACGCAGCTGCCTTCAGGCAAAGCCGTCGCCGGCGCGGCGGTCTGATCCTCCAGCCAGACGCGATCCCTGTGCACCAAATACACGCGCCCCGTTTGCCCCAGAGCCACGTCCAACTGCAGACCCCGCCTCAGCGCCGCCGGGTCAAAACAGAGCACGAGCATTTCTGCGGCCTGGGGAAAAGCAATAGCGACCGGCGCTCCGGTGTGCCTTTCCGGCGCCGCCGTGAAGGACTCACAAGGGGCAGCGGCCTGCGGCTCAGGCAAGGCGCACTCCCCCCACACCTGTTGCAGGGCGTCGTGCGACCACAAAGCGCCTTGTAGTTCCGGCATCTTGCGCTGGACGGCAGGCCAGAAATCACTCGAGACGCCAGCAAGACCCGCGTCTTCCGTCACCTCGAGGGCAGAACGGAACAGCAGCGCCCGGGCCTGCAACCACGATTCCAGATTTTCAGCTTTTAAGGTGGCAATTAACTGCAGTTTGTTGGTGGCTTCTTGCTGCAGGCTGGTGCGGTTCTGGGCCACAATATACCAGCCAATCAGGGCGAAAGGCACAATCGTCAACGCTAAAAAAGCCGTCAACAACGTCCGTCCCAAACCGCCGCGCATACCGGTCGTAGGCAACGCCCGCACTGTAGCAGCTGTGAACGTCGCCTGAGGCGCAGAGGACGTTGAAGATGAGGGAGAACCCGGCGGTGCAAACGCTTTTACTCCGGTTCCCATACCTCCTCACCCGCTAAAATCCGGCGGACCTGCTCAGGGAAGCGGTCGGGATCCAGAGGTTTGCCGATGAAACCATCGAAACCCACCTGCCGGGCGCGGTCCACAAAAGGCTGGGCGGTGTTGGCAGTGACCGCTACGATGGGCACATTCTTGAGCTGGGGATGAGCGCGCAAAGAGGCCAACGACTCGAAGCCGTCAGCATCGGGGAGCATCAAATCCATCAAAATGAGGTCAATTTCACCCAGGGTCTCGGCGAACTCCAGCACCTTCCAACCGGAGGCTTTCCATTCACATTTTTTGACCCCCAAAAAAGCCAGCAAGCGCGTCATCAGCAGGAAATTATTGAAGTTATCCTCGACGATCAGGATAACCGCGTCCCAGGGTTGTTTTGGCTTACCCTTCATTACTATACTCCAGGTGCAGGAAACGTGCGATTTGCTCAGGCAACAGGTCCACATCAATGGGTTTGGGGATATAGCCAATGCATCCTGCCGCCAGAGTCTTCTCACGGTCCCCGTGCATGACGTTGGCCGTCATGGCCACAATGGGCACCTGACGCAGCTCAGGGATCTCCCGCAAGCGCCGCGTCAACGCATAGCCGTCCATCTCCGGCAGATTCATGTCCACCAGAATGAGATCGGGGATCTCGCGCTGCGCGGCCTCAAGGCCCTGAAAAGCGTTGGCCGCCTCGATGACGGTGTATCCCTCAACCATGAGAATGCGGCGCACCAACAAACGATTGTCCGGGTTATCTTCCACATACAGAATCTTTGCGCCCATATCGTCCCTCTCACTGGAAGTCATCCCGATTATACACCCTGAGAGCTTTCTTACCAAATTATACCATAGAAAAGAGGGGGCAATAGGATAACTGTTGTGTTAAGAGCATGTGACACTCACCAAAAACTAACATAGCCCGCTGACGCCGCAGGATAGCGAAACGATTTCCACCGCCAGGATCGCCATCACCCTCGCCAGCGCCCGTTAAAATGAGACCCCCGGCGCAGGGGCAGCGGGGGTCTCACGAACCAGCGCAGCGATCAACGTGACGAAATGTGCAAGGCCCTTCCCCATCATGCCTTGCACGCCAGGTCCTCATCCCCGTGAAGCGCCAGATAGACCTTTTCCGCCGAGAGGGGCAGGTGATTGAAGCGCACGCCCAGCGCATTGTACAGGGCGTTGGCGATAGCCGGCGCCGTTTGCACCATCACGTGCTCACCGACGCCGCGCGCGCCCCACGGGCCATCCTCCAGCGGCGTTTCCACGATGTCGCCATGGATTTCGCGCGGCGCATCCAGCGCGGTCGCAATCTTGTAATCCACGAAACTGGAGTTGCGCAGTCGCCCGCGCTCGTCGAAGAACAGGCCCTCGAAGGCAGAACTCAGGCCATGCACGGCACCCCCCTCGATCTGGGTCATCACCAGGTCGGGGTTGATGGCCTTGCCCACGTCGTAGGCGCTCGCGATCTTGAGGACCTCGATCTGCCCGGTCTCGGTGTCTACTTCCAGCTCGACCGCCTGCGCCCCCACGGTGTAGTGGACGACGGCCCGTGCGCCCTGACCGGTCTCCGGATCCAGGCCGGTCACGTAAGTGGGCATGAACTTCCCCGTGCCGACAATCGGCCCCCCCTGCCACCCCTCGAAATTCTCGTTCGGCAGGCCATAGACCACCATCTTTTGAAGCGGCTGTTCCCGCTCCGATTTATAGGAGATCACCACGCCGTTTCTGATGTCCAGGTCCGCCGGGTCTTCGTTCCAGTATTTGGCGACGATGTCGAGAATCTGCGCGCGCGCATGTTCCGCCGCTGCCTTCACCGCGTTGCCCATGGACCAGGTAAGGCGGCTCGCCACGGTCTGCCATTCGTAGGGGCTGTATTTGGTGTCCACGGGGTTAGCCGAGACGCGCACCCACTCGAAGGGAATGCCCAGGGCTTCCGCCGCCATCTGCGCCGCGACCGTGAAGGCGCCCTGTCCGATCTCCTGCCCGGAAACATAGACGTTGAGCGTGGCGTCCTCGTTGAAGCGGACGATCGCCGAACTGCCGGGGTTGGGCGGCATGGCCGGCGCCTTCCACATGATCGCCAGGCCCTTGCCCCGGCGTTTGTGCGGGGCGGAAGGGGCGCTCACCTGCCCCCACCCGATGGCGGCCTTGACCCGGTCAATGCACTGCGGCAGATCCACGTTCGGCATGATCATGCCGGTGAGGATCACATCGCCAGGGCGGACGCAATTCTGCCGTTTGAAATCCGCCGGGTCCCTGCCAATGGCTTCGGCGAGCCGATCCAGCATCTGCTCCAGGCCCCAGTGGATTTCCGGCATCCCGAAGCCGCGCATCGCCGAGCCGATGGGATGATTGGTGTAGACACAGTAGGAATCCCCCTTGACGTTGGGGACGTCATACGGGCCGGTGCAGGAATAGCCGGCAGCACGGGAGATATTCACGCCGTAGTCGTTGTACGCGCCCCCGCCGAAGTAGTAGGCGAGCTCCATCGCCAGCAGGTTGCCGTCCTTGTCGCAGCCGATCTTGTACTTGCCCACGAGGCTTTGACGCACGTTGGTGGCGACGAACTCTTCCTCACGGCTCATCCGCACTTTGACGGGATGCCCCGGCACCGCTTTGGCCATTAACACCACATTGGCCTCGATGGAGATGCCGGCCTTGCCGCCGAAACCGCCGCCAATGTAGGGCGAAATCACGCGCAGATTGCCGTGCGGGATGCCCAGGCTTTGCGCCACCAGATCGCGCTGCGCGAACGGCGATTGTGACGCCGCCCACAACGTCACCTGCCCATCGGGATTCCATTGCGCCACCGCCACATGCGTCTCGATGGGGGCGTGCTGGATCTGCGGCAGGGTGTATGTGTCTTCGACGATCGCCGCGCACTGCGCCCAGACTTCCTCAGAGACGCCGGCATCGCTCACCTGGCCCTTGCGCAATTTGAAATGTTCGGAGATGTTGGTGCCGGGTTCAGGGAAGATGAAGTTGACGACCTCATACTGCCCGAGGTCCGGGTGGAGGAGCGGCGCGTCGGGTTGTGCGCCCGCATAGGGATCGAAAACCGGCGGCAGCGCCTCGTATTCGACCTCGACGAGCTTCGCCGCCTGCTCCGCGATTTCCTCGCTGACAGCGATCACGCCGGCGACCGACTCGCCCACGTATCGCACCCGGTCATAGGCGAAGATAAAGCGGTCCTTGAGATACAGCCCCAACCGCGTGGGATTATCCTGACCGGTGACCACCGCCTTCACGCCGGGGAGGGCCAGGGCTTTGCTCACATCAATCTTTTTGATCAGCGCGTGGGCTATGGGGCTGTGCACGATCTTGCCGTACAGCAATGCCGGCCCGAAGTTCATGTCATCCACATACTTCGCGGCGCCGGTCACTTTCTCAAATGCATCCACGCGCGGGACACTTTTACCAACAGGATTTGAAGTTTGTTCTGTCATAGTTTTCTCCGTGATTATGAAAAGTTGCTGCTGGGTGCTGGGTGCTGGTTACTGGTTACTGGTTGCTGGTTACTGGTTGCTGGGTGCTGGTTACTGGTTGCTGGTTGCTGGTTACTGGGTGCTGGTTACTGGTTACTGGGTGCTGGTTACTGGTTGCTGGGTGCTGGTTACTGGTTGCTGGTTACTGGATTTAGCAACCAGCTTCCAGCTTCTAGCTTCTAGCTTCCAGCTTCTAGCTTCCAGCTTCCAGCTTCCAGCTTCCAGCTTCTAGCTTCTAGCTTCCAGCTTCCAGCTTCCAGCTTCCAGCTTCCAGCTTCTAGCTTCCAGCTTCCAGCTTCTAGCTTCCAGCTTCCAGCATCTAGCTTTCAGCTTCCAACACCGGGCTTCCAACATCCAGCACCGCATCCACGATCCGCACGTAGCCGGTGCAGCGGCAGAGATTGCCCACCAGCGCCTCGCGAACCTCCTCCTCCGTGGGATGTGGGTTGCGCGCCAGCAGCGCCTTCGACG
>JAAZNO010000478.1 GCA_012798275.1 Chloroflexota bacterium | reverse complement strand
TTGGGGATGAAGACGAGATCATCGGCGGCGGCGCCGAGCGCTGCGCCGAGCGCCTGACGGGCTTCGCGCATGAGCGCCGCAAAACGCCGTCCCAAAAATTCGACCGGCTGCCGTTCCAGCTCCAGCTGCCATTGCTGATAGGCTTCGAAGACCGGTTGGGGACACGCGCCGAAGGAGCCGTGATTGAGGAAGATGACCTCAGGCCGCAGCAAAAACGCCTTGCGCAGGTCAACGTCTGCTGGTGTGATCAAGAGCGCCTCCTCACGCCGGTTCCGCGTCGAAGTAGATCGGATTCGAGATCAAAGCGGGCAGCGGCGGCAGGCCCGGCATGAACTCGCGCAGGATTTCGACCCGCGCGAATCCCGGGGCCGGCATCGTATATGTGCCCTGAAAATCCCCGTCCGTTTCGGCCTTGAGCAGGGGCACGCGGCTTTGCCCCGTGATCACTTGCAGCACATCGCCCGCTCGCAGGCCGGCGACTTCGACGACGAGGTCGTCGCCATGCGGGAAAGGGACGCTGTCCCCCAGCATGGCTTCCCCGGCGTGCAGATTCAACTCAGGCCCATCGGGGGCGTAGACGATGTAGGCGTGCCCCTGTCGCAGCGCGGCGAGGATGTCCGACGCGCCCGCCGAGGAGGCATAGACACAGGTCGTGGGGCCGCCGGGGAAGAGGAAGAGCTGGCTGCGGTGATAATCGCTTCCGCCACACGCGGGGAGCTTCCTTCCGGCGACGAGCAGGCTGTGCCACCATCCTATCGCGCGCAGGTTGGCCGGGCGCATGGGGCCGTTCCATACCTCGATGCAGTCGAAGGGCAGCGCCTGGGTGTCGAACAGGAAGGGGCAGAGCTCGTCGAAGGGATGCGCGAGGGTGATGAGTGCGCCGCGCGTCCGCGCCGCAGCAAAGCGCGCCGCGACCTCCTCGGGTGTGTTGGCCGCGAAGGGGCCGTCGTAGGGTTGATCTACCCCGGTGAAGGTGGCATGTCCCCGGTAGTGTGTCCATTCGACGCCGGGAATCAACGTCATGCCGGGGATGGAGGGCAAAGCCTCGGCCCGCGCCATTTGATTGTGGTCCGTGAGCGCCAGGAAGTCCAGGCCGTGCCGCAGCGCGTGCCGGGCCAGCTCCGCGACGGTGAGGACGCCATCCGACGCCATCGTGTGAACATGCAGGTCGCCCTTCAGCAAGCGCCGGCGTTTGTCGGTCAGGGTTAGCTCATAGAGCACGCGCACCCCTTCCGGCGCGACTTTGTATGCTCCCAGCAGGATGCGCCATTCGCCGGGCAGCAGGCGCGTGGGCCGATAGCCGGGCGTCGCCCACGTCTCGCTGACCTGGATGCTGGTCTTGTCAGAGCCGGAAGCGCCTACTTGCGTCCCATCCGGGGCGATCAGTCCCAGGTCGAGGATGTTGATCTCGCGCCGGGCAGTGAAAATGCCTGGCGGCATATCTGCCTCGCGCCGGTCGTAGCGAGCATAGCGATAGGTGAGCGCGAGCGACTCGACATCCGGCGGCATGGAGAAGGGAAGCGTCACATACCGGCCTTCTTGCTCGTGGCTGACGAAATACTCGATGCGGATGCACGTTTCCATGGCGTTTCCTCTGAAAATAGGGATCGGTGGGCTGTGAGCAGAGAGTTGTCGTAGTCACGGCTCACGACTCACATTTTCATGCCTGCGCGGGAAGCCTCACGTCCGGCTGCCAGCAAAGGGCGGTTGCCTTTCATTCCAGCGCTGCGGGCGCGATTTCGGCTGGCGCCGTCTGCTTGAAATCAATAAACCACGAGAAAGCAAAACTGATCACCATCAACACCGGCGGGACGATCGTGAGCAAGAAGCGCGCGGC
>JAAZNO010000477.1 GCA_012798275.1 Chloroflexota bacterium | reverse complement strand
CCTCGGAACCCGGCAGCCACCCGTCCGGCAGGCGGATATTCGCGCGGAAGGGCGTGCGCGCTTCCGCCGTGAGCGGCTTGCTGCCGTTAGGAAAGCGGCTGCGATACGGCTTGTGCTCGGCCTCGAAGTACGCCTCGCGCCAATCTTTGCGCATCGGATGTCCCTCGAACCCTTCCCACATCAGCAAGCGCCGCAGATCGGGATGTCCCTCGAAGCGCACGCCGAAGAGATCCCACACCTCGCGCTCCTGGAAATTCGCCGCCGGGAAATGGGGGGTCAGCGAGGCCAGCCGCGGCTCCTCGCGGTGCACCCGCGTGTGCACGGCCACGGGCGCCCCGCCGCGCAACCGTGAGAAGTGATAAACCACGTCAATGCAGGGTTCGGGGATGTCCTCCGGCGGGGTGGGATAATCCACGGCGGTGAGATTGGTGAGAACGCGATAGCTCAGCTGCTCGCGGAGGTAATCCGCCACCTGAGAGAGGCGACGCGGCTCCACGAGCACCCCATCCTCCAACGGTCGGACATCCCTGGGAAACCGGCTCTGCAAGATCAACACCGTCTTCGCCGTGTCGCCGAAGGGCACCGGCTCCAGCGGATGAATACGTCCCGGCTTCGAGGGCGCTTCTTCCGTCACAGGCTCTTCCGGCATCGCCCGTAGTTCAGGGTGGCTTTGCAGCCAAAGCGTCTGCCAATCTGCCAGATCGGGACCGAGCAACGGCACCGGCACGCCCTCGTCGGGGGTCTTCTGGAAAGCGCGCATGGTGGCGATGCTCTCGTGCTCGATGCGCGCTAACAATGCCAGAATGCCCTGGATCAGGGACTCCGGGCGCGGGGGGCAGCCGGGGATGTAAACATCCACGGGAATCAACCGATCCACGCCAGAGACGACGTTGTAACCCTCCTTGAAGGGGCCACCGGAGATCGCGCAGGCGCCCATGGCGATGACATACTTCGGCTCCGCCATCTGGTCATAGAGGCGCACCAGCTGCGGCGCCATCTTCTTCGTCACCGTGCCGTTGACGATGAAGAGATCTGCCTGGCGAGGGCTGGCGCGCATGATTTCCATGCCAAAGCGCGCCATGTCATAGCGCGCCGCGGCCGTAGCGATCATCTCGAAGGCACAACACGCCAGTCCAAACATCATGGGCCACAGCGAGCGTTGACGGGCCCAATTGTAGAACACGTCCAAAGGCATGATTTTCACATTCCCGCCCAGTTCCGGCGGGATCTCAGGCAAATTCACCGGCGCTTTCATCCCAAGATCTCCCAATGCCCCATGCAATGCGGGGGCGCGAAATTCTCCTCGTATAAAATAGTCTCTGAAAATAGCGAGCTGTGAGAAGAGAGTCGTCGCAGGCTCTGCTCACGGGCTACGGTTCACATGGTAACTGTTCAGCCATTGACTAAAAAAGCAAGATTTCATGGCGGCTGCTGAAGATTGAGAGTCAATTTTTGCAACCTATCCCCTGGCCCCTTCCCCCAGCGCCTTGCGCTGGGGGAAGGGGCACTTTTTTTGTGGGGTTGTGCAGGCGGGCGTAGCCCGCCTGCACACCCCCCTTATTTTTTTCTCCCCCTCCCCAGCGGCGCATGCGCCGTTGGGGAGGGTACTGGGGGTGGGGCAAAAGCTACAGCTCACAAAGGTTCATCTATCGCCGTCGAGCTACCTGGCGCCAGGCTGAACTATGACCGCACATTTCCATATTTGAAATTTGAATGATTTGAATGATG
>JAAZNO010000476.1 GCA_012798275.1 Chloroflexota bacterium | reverse complement strand
GAGGATTTTCCCCCGGTTGAAGTCGAATCGGCCCGATTGGGGGAAGTTCCATTCTTGTCAAATTCTTCTTCTCATGCTATACTGGTGAATGTGGGAAGGTGTGAAGGTGCGAACGTAAGAGCAGCGACGGCGACGGCTCACCGGTTCGACACGAGCCAACCGCGCTGAAGCGCGGTGTTTGAGGACGTCGCAGCCCCGGGGGCCAGGAATTTCTAATCTGATTCGTGAAATTCGTGTGCATTCGGGGCCATTTTCGAAGGAGGGCCGCATGGGAAAGGGAAAAAAGAAGTCTGACAAGCACGAGAAAGCCCCAGTAGAAACTTCTCCGGGGCCAGAAACTCAGAACCTCTCGGAAGCCACCCCCCCGACAGTCAAGACGATTTCCAAACGGGATTATTACCGCGAGCTGGGCCAGCTGCACATCGAGTTGGTGAAGCTCCAGGAATGGGTCAAGTACAAGGGCCTCAAGGTTGTGGCGGTTTTCGAGGGGCGGGACGCCGCCGGCAAGGGGGGAGCGATTAAGAGCTTCATGGAACCCCTGAATCCCCGCTACGCGCGTGTCGTGGCCCTGGGGGTGCCCACCGAGCGCGAGAAGACGCAGTGGTATTTCCAGCGTTATGTCGCGCACCTGCCGGCCGCCGGCGAGATGGTCTTCTTCGACCGCAGCTGGTACAATCGTGCCGGGGTGGAGCGGGTGATGGGCTTTTGCACTGAAGAGGAATATCGTGAATTCCTGCGTTCCTGCCCCGAATTCGAGCGGATGTTGGTGCGTTCCGGCATCATCCTGGTGAAGTATTGGTTCTCGGTGAGCGATGAGGAACAGGAGCGGCGGTTCCAGGCGCGGCTAGATGATCCCACCCGGCGGTGGAAACTCAGCCCCATGGATTTGGAATCGCGCACGCGATGGGTCGAGTATTCCAAGGCCAAAGACGAGATGTTCAAGTACACGGACATCAAGCAGGCGCCGTGGTACGTGGTCAATGCCGATAACAAGCGCCGCGCGCGTTTGAATTGCATCAGCCACTTTCTCTCCCTCATTCCCTACGAGGATTTGACGCCTGAACCCATCGAGCTGCCGCCGCGTCAGCCGGATACGGGGTATGTCCGCCCGCCGATCACGGATCAGACCTTTGTGCCGGAAAAGTATTGAGAAACAGGCAGAGGGCAGAGCCGGGCGCTGGAGAGCGGGTGTCTCGTGTCAGGGGAGAGGTTTTTTGTCAGGCTAAAAGCCTGCTAATTTTATGGAGGAGTGGCAGGAGATGGTAGAGCAGATTGCATTTACGTCCAACTACAGTGATTTGAGCACTGACCGCGGTTTTCAGTTCGAGTTTCAATGCGATCGTTGTGGCTCTGGCTTTCGGACACACTTCAAAGCCTGGTCTACGGGGACGGCCGCCTCGGTGCTGGATGCCGCGAGCAGTTTGTTCGGGGGCGTTTTCAGCCAGGCGGCAGATGTAGGCGAGCGCGTGCGCTCCGCAGCCTGGCAACGTGCGCACGATGAGGCATTCCAGGAGGCGATGGAGGAAGTCCGTCCCAGCTTTGTGCAGTGCCCGCGTTGCTCGGCGTGGGTCTGTCGCAAGAGCTGCTGGAACGAGAAGCGGGGTTTGTGCAAGGAATGCGCTCCGGATCTGGGTGTGGAGATGTCGGCTGCGCAGGCCAGCCGCTCCGTTGAAGAGGTTTGGTCGCACGCTGCCATGGCCGAAGAGGACAAACGACTGGGTGAAAAGGAGTGGCGGCAGACGATCCGCGCGACTTGTCCTAACTGCGGCATCCCGTTAGCGACTAACGCCAAGTTCTGTCCTGAATGCGGGGCCAAACTTAAGGTAGAGGAGCGATGTACGGAGTGTAACGCATTGCTCACCCCCAACGCCAAGTTCTGTCCTGAATGTGGCGCGAAAGTGCCATCGCGCTAGAGCACGATTCAGAAAAGCGGACGCCGGCCCTCGCGAGGGCCGGCGTCTCGTTATGTCCGCAGCTCACGCGGGAGGCAGCAGGGCATCCGTCGGACACCGGCTGATGCACAGGCCGCATTGGGCGCAGCGCTCCTCGTGGAGGTGGATTTTCTTTTCCTCCAGATAAAGCGCCCCGTAGACGCAGCTGGTCACGCAGCGGTTGCAACCGGTGCAACGCTCGACCACGAGCCGTGGCGGTTGTGTCATTTGGGGGATGAGCTGTCGCAGCGCCATCCCGCGAATGTCCTCCACGGAAGTGTAGCCGTGCCCGTCGAGCCATTTCTCCAGCTGCGCGGCGATTTTTCCATAGATTTGCGGCCCGTTGGTGATGGCTGCGGTGCAGACCTGGACGGCCGTCGCGCCCGCCATGAGAAATTCGACCACATCCGTCCCGGTGCTGATGCCGCCGACGCCGATGACGGGGACCTGCACCACGCGGGCGATGTCGTAGACCATGCGCAGGGCGATGGGCTTGAGCGCCGGCCCGGAAATCCAGCCGTAGCCCTTGCCGCCCATCCATGGACGGCCCCCATGTTCGATGTCCACGCCGAAGGCTGGCCCGTAGGAGTTGACCGCCACGATACCGTCGGCGCCGGCCTCTTGAGCCGCCAGGGCCAGCGCTTGTGGCTCGCGGAAGGGGCTCATCTTCACCCAAACTGGGACTCCCACGGCCTTCGCCGCGCGGATGGCGTCTTGCATCGGGCCGGGATCGCCGCTGATGTAGTGCGTGCTCAGCTCGAGGGCGTCAGC
Organism: Chloroflexota bacterium; assembly: GCA_012798275.1. GTDB lineage: Bacteria > Chloroflexota > Anaerolineae > B4-G1 > SLSP01 > JAAZNO01. The sequence goes on along the minus strand of JAAZNO010000476.1, from coordinate 686 downwards.
GAAGGGGGCGACGCGCGGCGCGAGCGCGGCGATGTCGGCGGCGCTGTAGCCGAGGCTGATGATGACCGGCAGTCCCGCCTGTCGGGCGAGGGCATATTCCACCTCGATCCACTGCTCGGGCGGCAGCTCCGACCAGAGTTCCGTGTTGAGGAAATAGGTCCTGAAGTCCGCCATGTTAGGGCTGGGGACGTCGGCAGCCTTCACGGAGATGGTCTTCGTCACCAGAGCTGCCGCGCCGCCCTTCGCGCAGGCCAGCAAAGCCTCGCCGTTCCGCACGGGAGGTCCCGCCGCCGGCATGACGGGGTGAGTGAGGGTGAGTCCACAGAGTTGCGTCGTCAAATTTGCCATAGGATGTCCTCAGTTAGAAGTTATAAGGCAAGAGCCACAAGCCATCAGTCAGAGAGCTCTTGACCTCTGATCTCTGACCTTTGATCTCTGACCTTTGATCTCTATTGTGTCGCAAACGTATCAATCATCAACTTCACATCGCCCAGCGGGTAGAGGATGGGGCAGGTCGCGCCGCGCTTGAGGTACTCCTGCACCCTGGCGATGACCTCCGCCGGCGTGCCGGTAGCGGTGATGCGGAGGACGAGGTCATCCGGCACGTAAACCATCGCCTTCTGGATTTGCTCCTTCGTGGCGGGCCAGCCGAGGATGCTCTGAATTTTGTCCACGACGTCCTGCGT
>JAAZNO010000475.1 GCA_012798275.1 Chloroflexota bacterium | reverse complement strand
TGGCCCGCGAAACGCATCCAGCACCGCCAGCAGCGCCAGCGCCAGCGGGAGCAGGCCCATGTAGGTGCCGCCTTCGACGTAGTTCTTGATGCCCCAGTCGAAGGCGCCGACGGGATTGCCGTAGGCGTTGACCGTCGCCCGAATCGTCTCGCCCGTGAAAATGTCCTGGAACGCGCGATGGGTGGGGTTGCCGAAGAAGTTGGGGATCACAAAAGCGAGCACCCGCCGTTTGGGATAAGCCCAGCCCAGCACGTCTTGCAGGGAGACCGCTCCCTGGCGAAAGCTGGCGCCCACCACTTCGTACAGCGGCAGATATTGCACGGCGCTCAATCCCAGCCCCAGCACGACGCTGAGCGCGACGCTGAGCGCCGGGGCGAGCACCTCGGCGCGCCACGCGGTTTTGGGCAGCGTCGCCAGACGGTAGAGCAGGCGGTAGCCCACGAAGGCGGCGAGCACCAGTAAGGCGAAATAGGCGATTTCGGCGTGACCGGCGAGCAGCTCCAGCAGCAGGGCGAGGGCGCCCAGCAGTGCCCAGGGCAACGTGCTGCGTCCGAAGCGCAGGAAGGGCGCGCGGCGCAACGTCAGCTCCGCCAACGCCAGCAGCAACGGCAGCCACGAGGCCGCCGCGATGATCATCGGATGGACGACCGAGACGACCAGGAAGCCGCTGAGCTCGAAGGTGAGGCCGGCGAGCAGGCCGCCGAGGCGATTGGCGCCCAACACGCGGGCGAGCACGTACATCCACACCCCCGCCAGCCCCAGCTGCACGACGATGAAGATGCCGTAGGCCTGGGGCAGCGGCAAGAGGTGGAAAATGACCCGCAGCGGATACAGGCCCATCGCCTGCCCGTTGGCGAGGAAAGGATGCCCGGAGAAGATGAAGGGGTCCCACCAGGGGATCTCGCCCTCGGCGAGCGCCCGGGTAATCAATCGTTGCCAGGGGTAGTTCTGCAGCACCAAATCGCTGAGGAGGGGATTGTGCGGCGGCGCCGCCGTGGGCGCGGCCGAACGAAAGGGCTCGAAGAGCGTGAGGGCGTCGGCGGGCAGGAGGGTGCTATCCCCCCCTACGACCGGCGCAAAGAGCAGCAGCGGCGCAAGCAACAACAGCAAAACCGGTCCCACATGCGATGCCAGGGCGTTCTGTTTTTGTGTCATCAGCCTCGTGCGATCATCCAGGATTGATTTGGGCTCAAACAACAAATCCAGGGGGGGCCCCTGGATTTGTTGCGTCGGCCCGAAGATTACTCTTGGGACGGCCCGAACAACGTCTGCCGCACCAATTCCAGATCGTCACTGGGTGGGAGTTGGTCGGCGTTCGCGAGATGGATGTCAAACTCGATTTTGGGCAGAGGCGTGCCGTCTTGCAGGACGCCGCTGTCCCAATCCTGGTAGGGATAGAAGAACGAGATGGCCTCGTGCAGGCGCTGATACAGTCGTCCCATGACCAGGTATTGTTGCGCTGCAGGGGCGACGAGCACGAAGTCGTAGATGCTCAGGTGGCCGACGAAGACGTCCTCGGGCATGAGTTCCGCCACGGTATTGCGGAGGATCAGGGCGACGGCTCGCAGCACATCATCGTGGCTGACAAAGCCGTAGGCATCGCTGAAAGCGCGCATGCCCTTGATCCGCACTCCTACCAGGAGCAAGTGCGGTTGCTGGCGGAGGCGGCGGACCTGCTCTTCGATGAGAGTGCTGGTCGGCAGGCCGGTAAGCGGGTGCACGACGGGGTTGGCGGTGCTGCGGTGCAGGATGTTGCGCACGCGATAGCGGACTTCCTGGACATCAAAGGGCTTGGTGAGGTAATCCACCGCTCCTAATTCGAGGCCGGTCAACCGGTCCCGGCGCTCGTGGCGTTCGGTGAGAAAGATGATGGGGAGGTTCATCGTGCGGCGTTGGGCGCGCAGGCGCGAGCAGACCTCGTAGCCGTCAATGTCCGGCAGGTGAATATCCAGCACTACCAGGTCGAACTTCAACTGCCCGGCGAGGACGAGGGCATCCTGTCCCCATGCGGTTTGGGTGACCTGGTAACCTAACGACGTGAAATACGCGGTCAGCATCTCTGCCGTGTTGGGGTCATCTTCCACTACGAGGATATGCTGCAGGGCTTCTTCAGGCACCATGACCATCACCTGTGAGGCCTTTTATCCGATAGGTTCTTTGTAAATGGCATACGAGCAGGTCTGATCTCCCATGCCGATACAGGTGATCTCGTCCACGCGGAATGTGCGGCCGCTGCTCACCCATCGCAAGGCTTCCTCCAGGATGCCCGTGGCGATGAAGCAGACGGGATGGTCTACTTTGCGCTCCCAGCACATGGAACAGCGCGCGATGTGATAGAGGTAATGGTCCTCGCCGGGATCCACCACATAGGAGGTTTGGTCGCTCAGGCTGTCGAAGACTTTGGCGACGGCCGGCAGGCCCGCCTTGAGTTTGGTGGAGAGGGGCATGAT
>JAAZNO010000474.1 GCA_012798275.1 Chloroflexota bacterium | reverse complement strand
TTCGTGTTCATTCGGGGCCATTTTCGCAGGAGGAGCGTTTCGATGACGATACAGACACCTGAATGGGCCAGACATGCTGTTTTTTACCAGATCTTCCCGGATCGTTTCGCGCGTAGCGAGCGGGTGAAGAAGCCCGTGAACCTGGAACCGTGGGACTCGCCGCCGACGTCGCGTGGCTTCAAGGGTGGGGATCTCCTGGGAGTGGTGGAGCACCTCGACTATCTGGAAGCGCTCGGCATCACGGCGATTTACTTCAACCCCATCTTCCAGTCGGCGGCCAATCACCGTTATCACACGCATGACTATTTTCGCGTGGATCCCATCCTTGGCGGTGACGCGGCGTTGCGTGTGTTATTGGACGCGGCTCACGCGCGGGGCATTCGCGTGATACTCGATGGCGTCTTCAATCACGCGAGCCGGGGCTTCTATCAGTTCAACCATCTCATGGAAAACGGGCCGGCCTCGCCCTACACCGAGTGGTTCCGGGTGCGAGAATTTCCCCTCAACGCCTTTGATGATCACAAAAAGCCCAATTATGCGTGTTGGTGGGACAATCGCGAGCTCCCGCAGCTCAACACGGAGCACATCCAGGTGCGCGAATTCCTCTTCGAGGTGGCGGAATATTGGCTCCGCGCCGGCATTGACGGCTGGCGGCTCGATGTACCCTTGGAGATCAAGACGCCCGGCTTCTGGGAGGAATTCCGGCGCCGCGTGCGGGCGATCAACCCCGACGCCTACATCGTCGCCGAGATCTGGGATGAGGCTCAGCCATGGCTCAATGGGGATCACTTTGATGCGGTGATGAATTATCCCTTCAACCGCGCCTGTCTGGAGTTCTTCGGCGACAAAGTCCTGAACACCCGGGAACATCCGGGCGGCTTCAAACTCAAGCCGGCCGTCGCCAAGGGCTTCAGCGAGCAGGTGGAGCGGATGTTGAACCTTTATGCGCGGGAAGTGCTAGAAGTCCAGTACAATTTGCTCAGCAGCCATGACGAGCCGCGTTTCCTGACCATGGTGGGCGGCGACAAACGGCGGTTGCAGCTGGCGACGCTGTTCCAGATGTGCTATCCCGGCGCGCCGAGCGTCTATTATGGCGATGAAATCGGCCTGCAGGGCGGCGCGGACCCCGATTGTCGGCGCAGCTTCCCCTGGGATGAGACCCTGTGGGATCGGGAATTGCTCGCCGCCTTCAAGCGCGCCATCGCCTTGCGTCACGCCCATCCCGCGCTGCGGACAGGCAACTACATCACCTTGTATGCCAAAGGGCCGCTCTACGCCTTTGCCCGCCAGAATGAGGCGGAGACGGTAGTGGTGGCCATGAACGCCGGGGACAAGGCGGAGACCCTCACGCTTGATTTGAGGGGCGTCCTGTCCGATGATGTCCTGCTCAAGGATGCCTGGAGCGAGGAGACTGTCGCCGTCACGCAGGGCCGGCTCACCCTCACCGTGCCGCCTGTGGGCGCGCAGGTGTTGCTCGCGTGAGTGGCGCCGGGAATCGCGGCTCGATAATAGCGACGGCTAATGAAACTCTAATCCCGCTCTTATCGAATTCAAATACTTTGCCGCTATACTTCAGGATAGTCACATGGGGTAGGGATGGCCGCGCGGAGGCCGGGGCTTTCTCGCGCAGCCGTTGTTAACGTGCCATCTAAGAAATGCACTTATGAGAATTCAGGAGGTTGCTAATGAGTAAAGTAGTGGGTATTGACCTGGGAACGACCAATTCTGCAGTCGCGATCATGGAAGGCGGGCAGGTGACCGTGATCCCTACCGCTGAAGGGGACCGTCTGTGCCCCTCTGTGGTCGCTTTTACCAAGAAAAATGAGCGCCTGGTAGGGATCCCTGCCAAACGGCAGGCCATTGTGAACGCGGAGAACACGGTTTTTTCGATCAAGCGCCTGATGGGGCGGCGGATGGATGAACGTGAGGTAGAAATCACGCGCCAGATGGTGCCTTATGCGATTGTCGAAGGGCCCCAAGGCGACGCGCGGGTACGGATTCCGATAGTGGACAAGACCTATACGCCGCAGGAAATCTCGGCGATGATTTTGCAGAAGCTCAAGAAGGACGCCGAGGCGTACCTGGGCGAACCGGTCACCAAAGCGGTCATCACCGTGCCGGCATACTTCAACGACAGCCAGCGGCAGGCGACCAAGGACGCCGGGCAGATCGCCGGGCTGGAAGTGGTCCGCATCATCAACGAGCCGACGGCTTCGGCGCTGGCGTATGGCCTCGATCGGAACGTGGATGAGACCATCCTGGTCTTTGACCTGGGCGGGGGAACTTTCGACGTCTCCATCCTGGAAGTGAGTGAGGGCCTCATCGAAGTGAAGTCCACCAACGGCGACACGCACCTGGGAGGCGATGACTGGGACGAGCGCGTGGTCCGCTGGATGCTCGAGGAATTTCGCAAGGATCAGGGCATTGATCTGTCGCAGGATCGGCAGGCGATGCAGCGGCTCCGTGAGGCTGGCGAGAAGGCGAAGATCGAGCTCTCCACGATGATGGAGACCGAGATCAACCTGCCCTTTATCACTGCCGACGCTTCCGGCCCCAAGCACCTGCAGCTGCGCCTGACCCGCTCGAAGTTCGAGCAGCTCACGCGCGACCTGATGGAGCGCTGCCGTGGGCCTTTTGAAAAGGCGCTGCGCGACGCCAACCTGACTCCGGCGCAGCTCGATCAGGTGGTGTTGGTCGGCGGCGCGACGCGGATGCCTATGATTCAAGAGCTGGTGCGCCAGCTGACCGGCGGGCGGGAGCCCAACAAGGGCGTCAATCCTGATGAGGTCGTGGCGATTGGCGCGGCGATTCAGGGAGGCGTGCTTTCCGGCGATGTGACTGACATCCTCTTGCTGGACGTGACCCCGCTGTCTCTCGGTGTGGAGACGTTGGGAGAGCGCATGACGGTGCTCATCCCGCGCAACACGACCATTCCGGTCCGCAAGAGCGAGACCTTCACCACGGCGGAGAGTGGCCAGACCGCGGTAGACATCAAAGTCTATCAAGGCGAACGGCCCATGGCGCCGGATAACATGCTGTTGGGCCAGTTCCGGCTGGATGGGATCCCGCCTGCCCCGCGCGGTGTGCCGCAGATCGAGGTGGCTTTCGACATTGACGCCAACGGCATTCTCAACGTCTCCGCCAAAGACAAGGCGACGGGCCGTGAGCAGAAGATCACCATCACCGCTTCTACCAACCTCAGCAAGGAGGAAGTAGAGCGCTTGATCCAGCAGGCCAAGGTGCATGAGGCGGAGGATCGGCGCAAGCGGGATCTGGTGGACGCGCGCAACGAGGCGGACGCGCTCGCGTTCCAGATGGAAAAGACGCTGACCGATCTGGGCGATAAGGTGCCCGCGAATGTGCGGAGCCAGATCGAAACCAAGATCGCTGATCTCAAGCGCGTGAAGGATGGGGATGACAGCGCCGCCATTCGTCGGGCCATGGATGACCTGCGCCAGGCGGCGATGCAGATTGGGCAGCAGATGTACGGCGAGGGCGAGGCGCCGGGCGGCTATGCGGGTCCCCAGGGTGGGCCGCAGAGTGGCCCGCAGCGCGGCCCTGAAGGCCCTGACGTTGTGGATGGCGAATACCGCGAGATGTGAGTGTGAGGTGGTCGGGTACTGAAGTGCGCAAGGGGGTGGCGTGAAGGCCACCCTCTTGTCTAATCTGGGGGGATGCGCGGCCTTTGAGAGGAGACGTCATCTGCTGGCGCGCATCGGGCAAGCAAGAGAATGTGAGTCGTGAGTGGTGAGTAGAGACTGCGACAGCTCACGGCTCTCTATTTTTCGAGGAGGAGGAAGGGCATGGCCCCTGAAAGTAAAATTTTCCGTGTGCCGGTCAAAACCGTCAGCAGCGCCAAACCGGCTGAGCCTCAGCCATTGGAAGAGGACCTCCCGCCGGCTGCCGAGGTGAAGCCTGCAACGGTCGCTGAAAGCGCTGCTGTAGCCTCGGAAGCATCTGCAACCGTGGAACCGGTGCGCGACTACGTGCGCGAAACGCCCTCAGGTGCGGTGGATTGGCAGAGCGTGGCTTTACAGCTCCAGGCGGATGCGCAGGCCTATCGTCAACGGCAGGCCTTGCGTGACGCTCAGCGCCTGGCAGAAGAACGCGAGCGGCTCTTATTGCCTTTTTTCGACGTGATGGACAACCTGGAACGGACGTTGGCGGCGGCGGAGGAGAGCGCCCTGCCGGCGGAGCGGCCCTTGTATCAGGGCCTGGCGCTGACCTATCGCAGCATGTGCAATTTGCTGGAGCGGGAAGGGATCACGCCCATCGCGACAGTGGGGGCGCCTTTTGACCCTCACGTGCACGAGGCCGTGGCTGTGGTCCCCGGAACAGCGGAGCAAGGGGCAGAGAGTGTGGTCGTCGAAGAAGTGCGACGCGGTTATCGGCAGGGGGAGCGCGTGCTGCGCCCGGCGCGGGTCGTAGTGGCGCATCCCGTGGCCTGAGCTCGCGCAGCAGAGGAGGGGGGAATGGAATATAAAGATTACTACAACATTTTGGGGGTGTCGCGCGACGCCGACGAGAAGACCATCAAAACGGCGTATCGTCGCCTCGCTCGCGAGTATCATCCCGACATGAACCCCAACAATCCCAATGCTGAGGAGCGCTTCAAGGAGATCAATGAGGCGTATGAGGTCCTTTCCGATCCGGAGAAGCGGCAACGGTATGACCGCTTCGGCAAGGATTGGCAGCAGTGGGGCCAAAATGGCGGGCGTCCAGAGGATTTTGACTGGTCTCAGTGGGCGGGAGGCTTCCCCGGCGGGCAGGGAGGCGTTCATTATCGGCGGGTGGAGGACTTGCAGGATCTGTTTGGTGGTTTTGGCGGCTCTGGCGGCGCCGGCGGTAGGGAAGGCACTTTTTCCGATTTCTTCGATTTGTTGTTTGGCGGGATGGGACGACGCGCTGGCGCGCAGACCTATCAGCAGCCGGCGCGCGCGTATGAGCAGCCCGTAGAAATCACCCTGGCGGAGGCGTACCAGGGGGCGACGCGCGTCCTGCAGCTCGAAGGCCGGCGCCTGGAGGTGCGCATCCCCGCCGGGTCGGATAGTGGCACGCGCGTGCGCATTCCGGCCTCCGCTACCGGCATAGGGCGCGACATGCACCTGGTGGTCACCGTGCAACCCGATTCGCGCTTTGAGCGCAAAGGCGATGACTTGTACACCGAGGTGCCGGTGGATCTCTACACCGCTCTCCTCGGCGGCGAAGTCGCGGTGCGGATGCCGGACAATCACTCGGTGATGCTGCGCATCCCGCCGGAGACGCAGAATGGCCGCCTGTTGCGGCTGCGGGGACAGGGGATGCCTCATTTGAACGAGCCGGCGACGCGGGGCGATCTGTACGCCAAAGTGGCCGTGCAACTTCCGGCTCACTTGAGCGACGAGGAAAAACGCCTG
>JAAZNO010000473.1 GCA_012798275.1 Chloroflexota bacterium | reverse complement strand
GCTGGGTGGCACTCTGACGAACTGGCGCACCATCCGCTCGCGGATCGAGTATCTCAAGGATCTGGAAGCGCGGCGGGACGCCGGGGAATTCGATGTGCTCACCAAGAAAGAGGCCCTGATGCTCAACCGCGAGATTGAGAAACTCAACATGCGGCTGGGCGGTCTGCGGCACATGGAGCGGCTCCCCGGGGCTGTGTTCGTCATTGATACGTCTGTCGAGATCACTGCGGTAAAAGAGGCCGATCGGCTGGGAATTCCGATTATCGCGGTCGTGGACACCAATTGTGATCCGACCCTCATTGACTATGTCATCCCTGGCAATGATGACGCCATCCGGGCGATTCGCCTGATGGTAGGGAAGATCGCGGATGCTGTGCTGGAAGGCGTGGCGTTGCGCAAGGAGACGGAGCCGGGAGGGGAACTCTATACGGCTGAGGATGAGAAGTATCTGAGCGCTGAGACGCTTGCCCGCCTGCGCCAGATTCAGTTTGGGGACGAGGAACGCCTGGCGCATCTCGAAGAGCTCGAGGAGGAACTGGAGCTCAAAGAGGAGCCCGAGGGCGATGAGGATGCAGGACTCGCTGAGGTTGACGCTTACGACGAGGATGAGGAGTAGCTAGAATGGCAGTCATCACTGCTGCAATGGTAAAAGAGCTGCGTGAGGCGACGGCAGCTGGAATTCTTGATTGTCGCACGGCATTGGAAATTGCGGAAGGCGATTTCGATAAGGCTGTGGATTGTCTTCGTGAAAAAGGACTGGCACAAGCCGCCAAGCGGATGTCCCGTGAGGCCAAAGACGGCCTGGTAGTGGCGTACGTTCATCCGGGGGGGCGGATCGGCGTGTTGGTGGAAGTGAACTGCGAGACGGACTTTGTCGCGCGCACGGACGAATTCAAGACCCTGGCTAACAATATTGCCATGCAGATTGCCGCGATGTCCCCGCGCTATGTGCGTCGTGAGGACATCCCCGAAGCGGTGCTGGCTCACGAGCGCGAGGTTTTCCGGGCGCAGGCTCTCGAAGAGGGGAAGCCGGCGCAGGTCGTTGACCGCATTGTCGAGGGACGTCTGGAGAAGTTCTGTCAGGAGGTTTGCCTCTTGGAGCAGACTTTCATCCGGGATGAAGAGCGCACGGTGGATGACATCATCAAGGACGTCATCACCCGCACGGGTGAGAACGTGATCGTGCGTCGTTTTGCTCGCTTCGAGCTGGGGGAGAGTCTGGAGGCGTAAGCCTCCAGACCTTTTTTGAACAGGCGCGGCTGATGGTCACACCACGGTTTAAGCGGGTTATTCTCAAGATTGGCGGCGAGGCACTGGCCGGGCCGGGCGGCTTTGGAATTGATCCGGGCCGGGCGGACGAAGTCGCGGCCCGCGTTGCGGCCGTGCAGGCGCTGGACACTGAGATCGGCCTGGTCATCGGCGCGGGGAACATTTGGCGGGGACGTTTGGGCCTCGAACACGGCATGGACCAGGTCACGGCAGATCACATGGGGATGCTGGCGACAATGATGAACGCGCTGGCGATGGCGGACGCGCTGGAACGCGCCGGGATTGTCACCCGCGTGCAGTCGGCGATCGAGATGCGCGCGATCGCCGAGCCGTATATTCGCCTGCGCGCTATCCGGCACCTGGAGAAGGGGCGGGTGGTCATCTTTGGGGCGGGCACCGGTAACCCTTACTTTACCACCGACACGGCGGCGGCGTTGCGCGCTGCTGAGGTAGGCGCCGATCTGCTGATCAAGGCGACCAAAGTGGATGGTGTGTACGACCGTGATCCCAAAGTCAATGTGGAGGCGCAGCGTTACGAGCGCCTCACGTATCTGGAAGCTCTCAACATGCGTGTCGGCGTGATGGATTTGACGGCGATCACCCTTTGCATGGATAACGACCTGCCCATCATCGTCTTGAATCTGTGGGATGCCGGCAGCCTGGAACGCGCTGTCATGGGCGAGACGGTGGGCACCCTGATCACACGCTGAATGGCGTGGAGGTGAGCGCGTATGATTAACGACTTGTTACGTGAGACTGAAGGGCGGATGAACAAAGCTATTGAGGCTTTGGAGGAAGAGTTCCGTGGGCTGCGCACCGGGCGCGCTACGCCGGCGTTGATTGAGCGCGTGATGGTGGACTATTACGGCACACCGACCCCGCTCAAGCAGCTGGCCGTCATTTCGGCGCCCGAACCGCAGCTATTGCTCGTGCGCCCTTATGATCCGGGCTCCCTCGGCGCGATCGAGAAAGCCATCTTACAGGCAGATTTGGGGTTCAACCCCAACAATGACGGGCGTGTCGTGCGGGTGCCGATCCCCCGGCTGACGGAAGAGCGGCGCCGCGAGATGGTGAAGCAGGTCAAACGTCGGGTGGAAGAGGCGCGGGTGGCGCTGCGCAATGTGCGCCGCGATGCACTCAACGACTTGCGTGAATTCGAAGAGGAAAAGCTCATTTCCGAAGATGAGCTCAAACGGGCTCAAGAAGACCTGCAGAAGTTGACCGATCAAATGATCCAGCAGGTGGATGAGCTCGGGGAGCGCAAAGAGCAAGAGCTCCTGGAAGTTTAGGTGAAGTTGTGGTTTGCCGATCTTTGCAGGGGCGTCATCTGTCGTTCCGCATGGATGAGGGGCAGGTGACTCTCAGGTGCGGCGGACGTCGGGTCTCCTGAAAGCTGCTGTTTTTT
>JAAZNO010000472.1 GCA_012798275.1 Chloroflexota bacterium | reverse complement strand
TGGCGATCGCTCGCGGCAACAACGTGAGATTGCCCTGTTCTGGCGCGCTGTCCGCCAGGATATTGCCTTGAGCATCCAGCAGCAGCAAGCGCTCGTCCGCCGGCGGGAGGTCCTCGTGCTCGCGGCCGCGCAAGGCCGGCCGCATCATCATCGCCGGCATGTTTTCCGCTTCGGAGCGATAGAGCGCCACCAGCTCTTCGACGCCATCCCAACTTCCCATGAGGACGTAGTAGCGCGTGAACACTGGCGCCAGGCGTTGCGCGGTGCGCTGCCCACCGTAGGTGACCATAACGGTAAAGCGGTTGCGGATGATCAGGGCCGAGAGGGCCAGCACCAGCGTCGCCGTAATCACGATAGCGAGGAGCAGGTTGAGGGTCAGGCGTGTGTGCAGGCTGGATTTCATGTCACTCCGATTCCGGATTTTCCGTGAAGCGGTAACCGGTGCCGAAGACGGTGCGGATGTAGCGCGGATTGGAGGGGTCGGCTTCCAACTTGCGGCGGAGATTGTGAATGTGGACATCCACGGTGCGCTCGAAGCCGTCATAGTAACCCAGACTGGTGGCTTCCAGCAATTGAGTGCGAGTGAGCACCCGCCCGCGCGCCCGAATCAGCGTCAACAGGATCTCGAACTCGGTGGGGGTGAGGGCGACCGGCTGTCCCTTCAGCAGGCACTCGCGCGTGCCCACGTTGAAGACGACATCGCCGAAGCGGTAGACCTCGCTGGCCTCCTGCGGTTGGGCGAGCTGATTGCGGCGCAGCACGGCGCGCGCCCGCGCTACCAACATGCGTGGACTGAAGGGTTTGGTGATGTAGTCATCCGCGCCGATCTCCAGCCCCATCAACTGATCGGTCTCCTCGACACGGGCGGTGAGCATGATGATGGGGACATTGGACTCCCGGCGCAGGGTGCGGCACACTTCCAGGCCGTCCATGCCTGGCAGCATCAGGTCAAGGACGATGAGATCGGGTTTCTCGCTGCGCGCGCGCGCCAACCCCGTCGGGCCGTCGAAGGCGGGCACGGTCTCGAAACCGGCCTGCTCGAAGTATTTTTGCACGCCCCGTGTGATGCGGGCTTCATCATCAATAATCAGGACTTTCATGACCTGTCCCATGTCAGAGTCGCGGATTGCTGCGCCCATTATAGCGCGGATTGCCTTTCTTACATTTTACTATGCGGTTATTGAGAAGTTGTTAAGATGGCGTCCCCTGAATCAGCGAATCAACGAGTCAGCGAATCAGCGAATCGGCGAATCGGCGAATCACTTACGTTCACACCTTCGCACGTGCTCACGTGTCCACGTTCGTGCTATAATTCACCTCACATTTGTGGGGGAGGGCGGAGAGTCATGCGCCGACATCACGCCAATCGGCAGAGGATAGCGCTGCTGGTCGCCGTGTTGCTTGCGGCGATGGCGGCTTTCGTGCTTAGCGTCAGCCGGCCAGGTCCGCCCGCGTCCGTCGGCGCTGCGCGGACGGACCCCATCCCTGCCACGTTCACCGTCGTCACGCTCAACCTCTGGCACGATCACCCGCATTACTCCCGGCAGCCGGAGCGGCTTGAGGCGGCGCTCGTGACTTTGCATGACCTCTCCCCCGAGGTGCTCTGTCTGCAGGAGGCAGCACGCACGCCCGTCGTCGAAAATGCCGCGGAGGCGCTTGCGGTCGGCCTGGAGCTGGCCGGCGGTTACGCGCGCGCCAACGGGAACTACAGCCTCATTCGCTTTGAGGAGGGCGAGGCGGTTCTGGCGCGGGGGGCGCTGAGCGACATCGCGGCGCTGGAGTTGCGGCCTCGCGCCGGTTTCTTCGAGCACCGGTTGGCGCTCTGGGGCGCGGTGCAGACCGAAGCCGGCCCAGTCGTCGTCTTCAGCACGCACCTCACCAACAAGGAGGGCGCGATCAATGCGGCGCAGATTGACAGTCTGGTGGCGCTGGTGGAGCGTCAGCGTCACGGCCTGCCGGCGGTCGTCGCCGGGGACTTCAATGCCCCGGAGGACGCGCCGCAAATCACGGCCTTGCCCGTTCACTGGCGCGACGCCTTCCGCGAGGCTCAGCCGGATGCGCCCGGCGTCACCAGCCTGGATTCCGGCAGGCGGATTGACTACATTTTCCTCGTCGAAGGCGAGGACGTGCGCTGGGAGATACGGGATGCTGGCACTTTCGGCGGCTCGGCCATCTCCGATCACCTCGGCGTCTGGGCACGGGTCGGCCTCGCAGCAGGGGAATGAGGGATCGCTGTTCTATTCTGCGCCCTGTCTCGTTTGCAGAGCTCAAGGCGTCAGGATAACATAAGCTTCGATCTCGTGCCATACAGTGATCAGATCTGGGACGGAGGATTCGACGACCTGACCCTCACGGATCAGATGTTTGTGGTGAGGATATGTTGAAAGATTCAGTTGACAATGATGTCCAGTGTTGTCATAACGAAATGCCAGCATCTCTTCGGCGGTCATGTATTGGTAAACGTATGTCAAACGATCTACACCTGTTTCGACGTCCACAAATTCCCGAAAGTGCAGTACCGAGCCTCCACAAAGATAAGCTCGCCCCGGACGAAACCTTCGCAAGTACTACGCTTATCGTAAGTGAGGCTAAACGTTTGCAAAAAAGAGCAGGCTACGACCCATGGGATGCCGGCTCTTTCAGAGCAAATATGCCGAGGAATCCCTGCACCTTGCGGTCGCGATCCCAAAATTGCGTCCTCTGCATCTGCCTGGCCAGGATCAGCGTGCGTCTGTGTTCATCGGCGTCCCAGAGCCGCCTCGCCCCCAGGCAGTTTGATTTTGGCCTGAAATTCGTTATACTGTGTGAAACATCACGCATGACACATCACGCAGTACGGGAGATTCCTTATATGAACGAACTTGTTACTCAGACAGTGTATTTTGCTCAGCGAGGGAAAGAGAACACCGATCGGACGTTGGAATTAGCGCGGGCGCGGGCCGAGGCCCTCGGTATCCGCACGGCCATCGTGGCGACGACCAGCGGCGCGACGGCGGTCCGCGCGGCGGAACTGCTGCCCGGTTTCGCCATTGTCGCCGTCACCCACTCGGCGGGCTTTCGCGGGCCGGATACCCAGGACCTCTTGCCGGAACATGCGGCGCGTCTGGCGGAGCTCGGCGTGAGGGTGCTCACCTGTCAGCACGCCTTCGGCGGGGTGGGGCGCGCCGTGCGCAAGTTGTGGGGCACCTATCAGCTGGATGAGATCATCGCCCAGACCTTGCGCCTCTTCGGGCAGGGGATGAAAGTGGCTTTCGAGATCGCGTTGATGGCGGCGGATGCCGGGTTCGTGTCCACTCAGGCGCCGGCGCTGGCCATCGCGGGCTCCAGTCACGGCGCGGACACGGCCGTGCTGTTGATTCCCGCCAACGCGCAGACCTTCTTCGAACTCAAGCCGCTGGAGATCATCTGTATGCCGTCGCCGTCACATCCAGGATTTGGGTCGCAGATGGGCAGTTGAAAGCTCATCCGCGCTTCAGAATGTCCTTGGATTTGCCATTTTGGACTCTCAATTCACTAACGGAGTGCAAGCGTGGAGTGTAGACAAGCAGAGAATAAGGAAACCTGCATATGAATTTTACCGAGGCTGAACAACGTTTCCGTTTTTTGGAGGATCAGCGCCAACGCGGTGTGTTATCGTTGGAGCAATATCGTGCGGAGCTGGCCCAGCTCCGTGTGACGGACGCTTGGGGCCGGCTGTGGATGTTGCAAGAGCAGACCGGTCAGTGGTTTGTGTTCCATGAGGGACAGTGGCATCCCTCGCAGCCGCCGCAGCAGACGCCGCCGCCCCCGCCAGCGCCGACGCCCGTCCCCTACTCATCGCTGCCGCAGGCGCAACAGGTCCCCGCGCAGCCCGCCCCGGCAGCGCCATTCCAGCCTTCCCAGCTGCCGCCGGCGCAGCCCCAGGAGGAAAAAAGCGGCGGTTGCGGCAAATGGCTGCTTTACGGCCTTCTGTGGGTCGTGATTTGGAGCGTCATTGCCGTCGGCGTTTACTTCATCGCCGATCAAGAACCGATGGCCGTGGCCGGCGTGGGGCTGGCCGCCCTGATCAGCCTGGTGTTCATGCTCGCCACGCTCTCCTCTCACTGGCAGGGCACAATTGTGGATGTCCGTATGGAGCGGGAGCGCGTGAGTGACCATGACGAGGACGGCAGCTGGCACTGGGAGACCGTGACCTACGCTTACGTCCGCCGCAGCAACGGCAAGGTCAAGAAGATGCGCGCCATGCCCAATTGGGATGTGGGGGATCGCCTGGAGAAACGGCGTGGCGAGAGCCAGATTCGTCACTATCCCCACGGGTGAAGCTGGTTGCTGGATACTGGTTGCTGGATACTGGTGGCTGCTCGTCAGCCGTTACCCTCACTTTTGCGGGGAAGCCTATGGATGACCGTGATGCCAGACTGATGTATGCCGGACGGTATCTGCACTTCTACCGACATCCCAGCGGGTGGGAGTACGTGCGGCGTCCCAAAACTGTTGCGGGAGTCACCATCATCGCCGCGACGCCGGAGCACAAGCTCCTGCTCGTGGAACAATATCGCGTTCCCTTGGGGAAGCTCTGCCTTGAATTGCCGGCGGGCCTGGTGGGTGACACTGTCGCCGGCGATTCCCCGCTTGCCGCCGCCCGGCGTGAACTCGAAGAGGAGACCGGCTACACCTGCGACACCGTCACGTGCCTCTGGACGGGCTCGCTGCTCCCCGGCATCACCGATGAGCTCAACACTCTGTGT
>JAAZNO010000471.1 GCA_012798275.1 Chloroflexota bacterium | reverse complement strand
GGGCAACGGCGATGTCTTCAATGCGCTCGCGGCCTACAACGGCGGCTGGGAGCAGATCATGTATCGCGCGCCGAAGTTCTTTGCGACCACCATCCTGCGCGATTACGTCAACGCGGTGGCATTGCGCCACGAGCTGCGAGGGCAGGGCGAGTGGCGCGCGATGTTTGCCGTGATCCGCTCTGAGATCGGTGGCCCCATTTGGGTGGCGGATTCTGCCCGCGAGGACGTCTATCTGTTTGGTGACCAGAATTGGGTTCCCGAAGGGTATCCACTGATCCCCGAAGACGTCCCGCCGACGGCGATGGTGGCCCGCTGCACCGACGCCGATGGCAATCCTTACAGCGTGGGGGTGTGGTTTTACCTGGCGCGTCAGGACGATTGGTTTGTGCCCTGAGATGCGGCGGCGAGATCAGGCCAGGGACTACTTCTCCCTGGCCTTTTTGTTTTTGGATGTAAAATGGAGCCATGGGCAGGAGTGACAGAAGATTCGCGGAGGGAATTGGGAATTATGGAAGAAGCCGATCTGCTACTACATTCGGCGACGCAGCTGTGTACGGTACCGCCTCACGCGGGCGGACCTCAGCGCGGCGTCCGCCTGGGGGATCTGGGCCTGATCGAGGATGGCGCGCTGGCGATCAAAGACGGGTGCATCCTGGCGGTGGGAAAGACGGCTGAACTGCGCGCGACCTTCCGCGCCGCCCGCGAGATGGATGTCTCCGGCAAGGTGCTCTGCCCCGGCTTCGTGGATCCGCACACCCATCTGATCTGGATGGGGGATCGCGCGGCGGAGTTCGAGCGCCGGATTGCCGGCGCGACGTACATGGAGATCATGGCCGCCGGCGGCGGGATCATGTCCACGGTGCGCGCGACGCGGGCGGCCCCGGTGGAGGCGTTGGTCGCGGCGGCGCGCCCGCGTCTGAATCGGATGCTGGCGCACGGTGCGACGACGGTCGAGGTAAAGACCGGCTACGGGCTGGAAACGGAGGCCGAATTGCGCCAGCTGGAAGCGATTGTGACGTTGGATCGCAGTCATCCCGCGACGCTGGCGCCGACATTTTTGGGCGCGCACGCGGTACCGGCGGAATATCAGGGGCGCACCGACGCTTATGTGGATCTGATCATCCAGGAAATGCTGCCCGCTGTGGCAGAGAAAGCGCGAGTGCTGAGGCTGCCGCGCCTGCCGTTCTGCGATGTGTTCTGTGAAGAGGGGGTCTTCGATCTGGCGCAGTCGCGCCGCATCCTCGAAGCGGCCCGTGCGCTAGGCTTTCCCCTCAAGATCCACGTGGACGAATTCAAGCCGCTGGGGGGGACGGCGCTGGCGGTGGAGTTGGGCGCGATTTCGGCGGATCATCTGGTCGCAACGTCGCCGGCGGAGATCGCGCTGCTGGGGGCGGCGGAGACGGTGGCGGTCTCGCTGCCCTGTACGCCGTTTGGACTGGGACATCACGAGTACACCCCCGCGCGGGCTTTGCTGGAGGCGGGCGCGGCGTTGGCGCTGGCGACGGATTGTAATCCCGGCACGGCGTGGAACGAATCCATGCCCTTCGTCATCGCGCTGGCGTGCCGCTACTTGCAGCTCACGCCGGCGCAGGCGCTTGTCGCGGCGACGTTGAACGCCGCCTTCGCCCTGGGGATGGGGGAGCGCGTGGGCAGCCTCACGCCGGGGAAGGTTGCCGACGTCCTGGTGCTCGATGCGCCGGACTATCGCTACCTGGGATACCGTTTCGGCACGAATCCCGTGGCGCAGGTGATCAAGGCCGGCCGGGTGGTCGTCGAGGCGTCGCAGAATGCAGGATGAGACGGGGCTGCCGACGTTGACTTTTACCGTGGCGGCGGGGGGCGAACGGCTGGACCGCGCCGTCGTGGCGGCCTTCCCGCAGCTCTCCAGGGCCTTCGTCCAGCGCTTGATCGAGGAGGGGCGCGTCACGCTGAACGCCGCGGCCGCGCGCGCTGCTGCCAAAGTGCGCCCCGGCGACGTGATCGAGGTCCGCTTGCCGCCGGCCGTCTTGCCTCTCGTGGAGGCGGAGGCGCTGCCGCTCGACATCCTCTACGAGGACGCCGACATCCTCGTGGTCAACAAAGCGCCGGGCATGGTCGTTCATCCGGGCGCGGGGAACCTTTCTGGCACGCTGGTGAATGCGTTGCTCGCGCACTGTCCCGATTTGGAGGCCGGCGCCGCCTCCGGGCCCGAAGCTGTGCGTCCCGGCATCGTCCATCGGCTCGACAAGGACACTTCCGGCGTGTTGGTGGTGGCGAAACGCGAGGCCGCGGTCCGTGCGCTGCAGCGACAGTTCAAAGGCCGCGCGGTGACCAAGCGCTACACGGCGTTGTTGATCGGTTCCTTGCTGCAGCCGGAGGGGCTCATCGAGGCGCCGATTGCCCGTCACCCGGTGCATCGGCAGCGGATGGCGGTGGTGAGCAGCGGCAAACCGGCGCGGACGCGCTGGGAGGGGGCGCAGGTGTTGCACGATGCGCAGGGGCGGCCCTATACGCTGGTGGACGTCACCCTATTGACCGGGCGCACCCATCAGATTCGCGTGCATTTTGCGTGGCTGGGCTATCCTCTCGTGGGGGACGAGGTCTACGGGCCGCTGCGGCAGCCGTTGCCCGCGCCGCGGCAATTTCTCCACGCGCGGGAGCTGACGTTGACGCATCCGACGACGGGCGAGGTGATGACCTTCACGGCGCCGCTGCCGGCCGACCTCCGCGCGGTGCTGGAGCAGCTCGAAGGATTCCGCGTGTAAAGTCAGGGGGTTTGCTTCCCCCGGCGTTTCCTCTGCGCCCACTTACGTAGCGTTTTGCCTTACCCCGGAGATCTTCTGGCGCTCCATAGCATCCAATGTCATCATGTCATCAGGCCGATCCAGCCAATGCCGGGCGCCGCTCACGCTGACCGCCACGCGGCTCCTCCTCGCGCCAGCGCTCAGGCAGCCATCGTCGGGATCGCGGCTAAGAGGATGTCGTGTCCAGGTCCTCCAGCACCAACACCGGCAAGACCGGCGTGACTCGTGTCAGGTCGCGGTCGTTGGTTACGAAGAGCGTCGCGCCCCCCAACAGCGCCGTCGCCAGTTGGAGCGCATCGGCGGGGCGCAACGGTTGCCCTGGGATACCGCCGTGCCCGGTTACCTGGAGCTTGACCTGGTGTTTCACTGTGGCCCCAGCAGTAGCGGCGAATTTGGGTACACGTTGCAAATGATTGATGTCGCCACGGGCTGGAGTGGGCGCCGCGCGCTGTTGGGACGCAGTTACGTGGCCGTGGCTGATGCCTGTGACTATCTGTTGACCCAGCAGTTCCCGTTTCCGCTATACGAACTCCATCCCGACAACGGCAGTGAGTTTCTCAATGCTAACCTGCTGCGCTTTATCGCCCAGCACTTTACCCACCTCGTCTGGTCCCGCAGCCGCCCTTATCGC
>JAAZNO010000470.1 GCA_012798275.1 Chloroflexota bacterium | reverse complement strand
TAGAGCATAGAGTTTGTCAGTCCTTGTGTAGAAATGGGTGATGGGTGATGGGCAATGAGTGCTCGTTACCCCTTACCCATCACCACCTTCTGCACATACACCGAGGTGCTGGCCGCAAGGAGTGCGCCGTAGCCGGGGGTGAAGGCAATTTCCGCACCGAGGGTCACGGGGTGCTGCGCGTCTTCCACGTCGAGGATGAGATGATCGCTGCTGCCACCCAGGACGATGACGCCGGGGTCCTCCGGTTCGAGGTTATCCACGACGACGTCCTGCCGTCCCAGGTTACAGATGGCGCGCCGACGCACGCCGCGATCCACGAACTCCGGCGTCCCGCCGAAGGCGTCCTGTCCGCGCTCGCCGATGGGGACGGAGGGCTTGCGCTCCAGCTCCACCACCTCGCCCACCACACGGAAAGTGTCCTGCCGGGCGCCGGGCCAGGGCGAACGGTCAATCACGCTGCGGCCCAGCAGCATCGTCTCGCCGATGCGCAGCATGTTGATCTCCGGCGGCATTCCTCCGGCGGCGAGCAGCGGCAGATTCGCGCTGTTCCCGCCGCAGAGGACGGGCAGCTCCAGACCGGTCGCCGCGCGACAGGTGTCACGGAGATCCCGCAACTGCTGCATCTTCTCCGTGGTGGGGATGACGCCGCCGTAGCAGGCGAGGTTGCAGCCCAGGCCGATGATCTCGAGGGCGGGCAGCGTCGCCGCCTCGCGGAGCGCGTCCACGGCGCGATCGGGCCAGATGCCCTCGCGCAGATCGCCGAGATCCACCATGAAGATGACCTGATGCCGGACGCCGTAGAAGGCCGCGGCCTGCGAGAGCAAGCGCAGCGTGGTGACGGACGAGTTGAGAGAGACGTCGCTCCAGCGCACCACATCGGCGGCCTGGCCCGGCGCGGGGATGCGGAGCAGCATCAGCGGCAGCGTCGCGCCCATGCGCCGCAGCGCCTGCAGGTTCTCGAGGCGCGAGTCGGCGAGCAGATCCGCGCCCGCCTCCACGAGCGCCCGCGCCACCGCCGGGTGCGCGCAGGTCACCTTGGTCACGGCCGCCACGCGGATGCCGTGGCGATGACACAGTCCCAGAATCGCGCGCGCGTTCTCCGCGATGCGCTGCGGGTAGATTTCCAGTCGGGGAGTGAAATTGGGCATGGGACCTCCAAGAGAGGTATGATGAGCGCACGGGGCGCACTCAATCTATATGCACCATCACGTTCTATCATTCATTATTGCGGGTATCATACGAAGGATGTGCTATCCTGGGCCAGAAAAAACCAAAACTTCGCGCTCAAGCCGTGCGCCCAATTCATCCTCTGCCAGATCCAAATCATAGTCCATTTGCAATCCCAGCCAGAATTTCGCGGAGGTTCCAAAGTAATGTGCCAGACGTAAAGCTGTATCCGCAGTGATACGCCGCTTCCCCAGCACAATTTCATTGATGCGCCGCGGGGGCACGCCCATGCTCAACGCCAGACGATTCTGGCTGAGAGCCATGGGCTTCAGAAATTCTTCTAGCAATACTTCACCTGGATGCACTGGAGCCAGTTTTTCAATCATCGGTTTTCTCCCTAATGATAATCTGTGATTTCAACGTCGCCAGCGTCGCCATCTACCCACGTAAAACATATCCGCCATTGATCATTGATTCGAATACTATATTGCCCGGCTTTATCGTCCCGCAACTTCTCTAATCGGTTTGCGGGTGGAATACGCAAATCCTCCAATGTGACTGCATTGTTCAGCATCCGCAATTTCCGCAGCACGACTTGCTGGATTGTGGCAGGCAATTTACGCGAGAACTGACGATGAAAGATTTTTTCAGTCTCTGCATCTTTGAATGTCTTGATCATATTCTATGACGTATTGCGTTAAACGTCAAGCGTTATACGGAAGAAGCACACATCATTAGCCAGCATTCCCAAGAGAAGGCTCTTATCTGAGCCGGGGCGCACGCAGCTGGCTGACGGGGCGTCTGCCGCTCTCGGCCAGCTCCTCCGCTACCCAGCGGCGGAAGGTCTCTTTCACCTCCTGCGGGTACGCCTGAGCGAGGGTGCCGAGCGCGGAGAAGCGATAATCGCGGTCCAGCAGAATCTGCGCTTCGGGACGCGGCAGAAGGTATTTGCCCGGCCCGGTGCAGACGCGCCGCAGGATCACGTCACCGCCCTCGACGCGGGTGAGCGCGCCGCCCGTACCGATGACCCATTTGACCGCGGTGAGGTCCTTTCCCTTGACGATTTGCTTCTTGCCGGTCGGCATGTAGAGGTCGCTCACGACGCCGGCATGTCGCCGAACGCCGGTCTCGACCGCCTGTGTGCAGAGCCAGCGAGTGAGCTCTTTAGCGCGCTCGGTGGTGGGAATGGCCTCCAGGTCAGCCAGGCGCGCTTCCCATTCCGGGTCGTGCTGCAATTCCACGATGTGGCGCGCGTTGACATAGACGCCCAGGTCGCCCTCGACGGTGCGTTTGGCGCGCGGCTCCGGCTCGACGAGGCGCGGAGCCCACTCTGGGCTGCCGTCGGTGACGCTGTGCACGTCCGTCGTCGCGCCGCCCACATCAAAGACCAGACAATCCCCCAGCTCCTCGGCGAAGAGCTCGGCCCCGCGCAACACTGCGCCCGGCGTCGGGAGGATGCCCCAGCGGGTCAGCTCAGCGATGTGACCCATCCCCGGCCCATGGATGATGTGTCGGTTGAAGACTTCGTGGATTACCTGGCGCAGCGGCTCGACGTTGAGCACGTCCACCTCGGGGAAGACGTTGTCGGCCAGCAGCAGCTCCATGCCGGCTTCCGCAAAAATCTGCTGGATGTGTTTGCGGATGGCGATGTTGCCGGCGTAGATGACCGGCGCAGATAACCTCAGGCCGGCAAGTTTCTCGGCGTTCTGCAGGACGACGGTCTTCTCACCGTAGTCCACGCCGCCCGCCAGGAGGACGATGTTGGGGCGGAGGGCGCGGATGTCATCCAGATCGTAAGCGCTGAGCGCGCCCGCCGTGACCAGTTTGACGATGGCGCCCGCGCCCAGGGCCGCCTCGCGGGCCGCTCGCGCCGTCATGCTGTAGGTCAGCCCGTGGACGGTCATCCGCAGTCCGCCCGCCGCCGAGCTGTTGACGAACGTCTCGTGTGCGGGGGGCAACGGACCAAAGTGCGCCTCCAGGTCAGCGATGGCTTCCTGCACGCCCAGGCGCACATCGCCGGCGGCGACGCTTGTCGGCGCGAAGCCCTGCGCCCGGTGCACGAAGCCGCCGTCTTCTAGCGTGAAGGCATTGGCCTTGGTGATGGTCGAGCCGACTTCCAGGGTGAGGAAACATAAGGGCACTTTGATCTCCTGAAAACGAGGGGAACACCCTCGCGACTTTTCGCGCTCATTGTAGTTGTAGCACAGCCGGCCACGAATCCTCACGAGTGCGGCCACGAATCCTCACGAATACACGAATGCCAGCCACGAATCCTCACGAGTGCACGAATGCCGCTCCTATTCGTGTTTCATTCGTGTCCCTATTCGTGGTCCCATTCGCGGATGACTGACTCCCCGCCTTGAAAACTACAGCCCGTCGCGTTGCAGACAAAACGGCGGGCTGCGATCACACCTGAACAGGT
>JAAZNO010000469.1 GCA_012798275.1 Chloroflexota bacterium | reverse complement strand
TACCGGGCAGCCCATGGTGATCGTGCGCTTCAAAGCGGCGGATACACAGCGTTTTTACGAGTACACGAGCAATAACATCGGGCGCCCTCTGTGCATGGTGCTCGACAAAACTATCCTCTCGTGCCCTACTATCCGTGATGCTATCCCTGATGGCGAGGCGCAGATTTCCGGCGGGTTCACGTCGGAGAGCGCGCAGCAGCTCGCAATTCAGTTGCGCTACGGCGCGCTGCCGGTGCCGCTGAAAATCGAAAGCTACCGGGCGATTGGCCCGTCGCTGGGTGCAATTTCGGTTGAGAAAAGCATCCGCGCCGGCGTGGTCGGTTTGCTGGTGGTGTTCCTGTTCATGTTGATTTACTATCGCCTCAATGGCCTGGCGGCGGATCTGGCGCTGGCGCTCTACGTGTTGCTCAACCTGTTGCTCTACAAATTGTTGCCCGTGACGCTGACCCTGCCAGGGATCGCAGGCTTCTTGCTCTCGGCGGGCATGGCCGTGGATGCCAACATTTTGGTCTTCGAGCGCATGAAGGAGGAATTGCGCCATGGGCGCTCGTTGGAACGGGGCGCGGAGGCGGGATTCAGCCGCGCGTGGACCTCGGTGCGCGACTCCAATCTGGCAACGCTTTTGACGTGTGCCATTCTCTGGTTCTTTGGCAACGCTTTTGCCGCGAGCCTCGTCAAAGGCTTCGCGCTGACGCTGGCGCTCGGTACGCTGATCAACATGTTCACCGCGCTGATGGTGACCCGAACTTTCGTCCGTACGGCCCTGGGGGTGCTGGGCGAAGAACGGGTGCGGCGCCATCCCTGGTTGCTGGGAATTTAGGAGGCTGACGAGATGATTGACTTTGTTCACAATCGCAGGACCTATTTCATCCTGGCCGGGGTGTTGGTGGCGCTGAGTGTGGCGGCGATGCTGGTGTCCTATGTCACCTATGGACAGCTGGTGCGCATTGGCATTGATTTCAAGGGTGGCAGTCTGTTCTCAGTGCACTTCACGGCTCCTGTCACCGAGGACGTGATCCGTGAGGCTTTTGCAGAGGAAGGCTATACCAGCACCATCGTGCAGCAGTTGGGCGACCCCGCCGACAATACCTGGCAGATTCGGACCAGTTTTGCGACGACCGATCAGATCAACGCCGTGTTGGAGCGCCTCGAGGAAATCACCGGCGCGGTGGATCGCAGCAGCTCGGTGGTGGATACGGTGGAAGCCACGGTGGGGGCGGAAGTGGCGCGCAGCGCCGCGCAGGCAGCTGGCGTGGCGGCGCTCGTCGTGCTGACGTTTATCTGGTTCTCGTTCCGTAAGGTGCCCCATCCGCTGCACTATGGCGTCGCTTCGGTCGTGGCGATGCTGATCAACGTGATCGTGGCCATGGGCTTCTACGCGCTTATGGGCTTGCTACAGGGGTGGGAAGCTGATGCGCTGTTCCTCACGGCGATCCTCACGGTGATCGGGTTCTCGGTTCAGGACATCATCGTGGTGTTCGACCGCATCCGCGAAAATATCCCGCGTCATCGCGGCGAGCCTTTCTCGCTGATCGTGAACCGCAGCATCATGGAGACGCTGCACCGTTCACTGGCGACGCAGCTGAACGCGATGTTCGTGATGATTGCCATCCTGTTGTTCGGCGGCGCGACGCTCAAGCCCTTCATCGCCGTGATGCTGGTAGGAATGCTCAGCGAGACCTTCACCTCGATGTTTGTGGCGGTTCACATCGTCGGGTTGTGGGAGGAGCATCGGAAGTCGCGTCCTGCGCGGGCGTGATGCCGGGGATGAGTGAGCGGGCCACCGACATGTGGCCCGCTTGCATTAACGGACTCCCCCTCAAAAAAAACAACGCGCTTCAGCGCGGTCGTCTGGGTCAGGCTGGAGATGGAATCCCCAGCCTGACTTTATTTTTGCGTGACCCCCATTCGGTGCTATAGTGCTGCGTATGCGGTTTCTGACTCCAAACAGCTTGTGGCTTCTGGCCCTGGCGCTGCCCATCATTGCCCTCTATCTGCTGCGCCTGCACCGACGGGAGACCCCTGTCGCCAGCGTGTTGCTCTGGCAGGCGGCGGCTGTTGAGCGTCGCGCCAATCGCCCCTGGCAGAAATTACGCCGTCACTGGCTGTTGGCGCTGCAGCTGCTGATTCTGGCGACGCTGGTCGCGGCGGCCGCTCACCCTGCCGTTCCCGCGCCGTCAACGCCGCAGGGACGGCTGTTGATCCTGCTGGACGCCTCCGCGAGTATGCAGGCGCGCCGCGAGGACGGCAACACGCGCTTCGAGGCGGCGCTCGCGGAACTGCGGGCGCTCTCTGAGGCGCTGGATGCGCGCAGCCGGGTGACGCTCATCACCACGAGCGCGACACCGCAGGTGGTGTTGCGCGACGGGGATGCTGCGGCGTTGCGGCGGACGCTCCCCGCGCTGCAGCCGACCGATGGCGGCGCCGATTGGGACGCGGCGGCGAGTCTGGCGCTCGGCCTCGCGGCCGGGGAAGAGGTCACGACGCTGGTGTTCACCGATGCAGCGCTGGCGGAGTCCCTGCCCCCTCTGCCGGGCCGGGCGCAGCTCTTCACTGTAGGGGAGGCCGCCCCCAACGTGGGACTGGTGGATTTTTCTCTCCGCCGCAGCGCCGAGACTTTCACCGCGTTTGTGCGTGTGCTGAACGCCGGCCCGGCGCGACAGGTCACATTGCTGTTGCTTGCCGGCAGTGAAGTCCTCGCCCGTCAGGCGCTGGAGCTGCCCGCTGCGGGCGAGGTGACGCTCTCTTTTCCGGATCTGCCCACCTGGGGGTGGTTCGAGGCGCGCCTGGAGGACGCCAATGATCGTTTCCCTTTGGATGATCGCGCCTGGGTGACGCCGCCGCTCTCTGGCAGCGGGCAGGTGCTGCTGGTGACGTCGGGCAACCGCTTCCTCGAACTGGCATTGCGCGCCCTGCCGGGGATCGCCGTGCAACAGGCGACGACGCT
>JAAZNO010000468.1 GCA_012798275.1 Chloroflexota bacterium | reverse complement strand
CCACACTTTCAAGCGCTCCGGCGAGCGTCAACTCAGGCGGATCAGCGTGTCGCAATAAGCGCAGCGGATCTCGCGCATCCCCTTGTAGAGGGTAGGCAGCGCCGCACCGCAGCTGGGGCATTTAGTGGGCAGCGGCGTCGCTGCGGCCTCAGGCGTTTCCGCGACCGGCGCTGCAGGAGCTGCGGGAGCGGCAGGCGCAGCCGGTAACGCGGCAGGTGACGCCGCCTCAGCGCGCTCGAAGTCGAACTGACCCTCTTGCGCCCGCTTGATCAGCCGCGCCCAATCCTCGTTTCGCGCGTCCACCAAATTCAACGTCACCTCGTGCGGGGCATCGCTGCCCTCCAGCTGCAGGACGAGCAGCTCTTTGCGGGCTCGGAGCAGCTCCTTTTTGTCTTCCATGCTGATGACGCTGACGCCGCCGATGGGGGCGGACCAGAGCAACTCCTGTTCCAGCTTCTTCTCGGTATTGAAGAACAGCATTTTCTTGGTGACTACCTCCTGCCGCTTCTCAAAGAGCAGCCGGGAGTCCGTGAGGAACAAGAGGCCCGTGAAGGGCTCCGCGCCGCGCGCATGCCATTCGGCCTTGCAGACGTGGAGGCCGGATTCATCGGGGAAGAGCTGGAACGAGGCGCTCTCGAGCGCTTCCACGACGGCCTGCGCCTCGGCGAGTTCCAGCTGCAATTGGCGCATGGCCTGACGGGTGCTTTCATACATGCCGGTGACGTGCTGTTCCGCCTCCCGGACGCGGCGCTCGAAATCGCTCACACGGGAATCTGCGGTCGGCAGCAACCCCGGCTCACGCGCGGCCCGGTTCAGCAGGGTATTCACGTCATAGGAGGCGGTTTCGAGGTCCTGCCGTTCATCTTCGAGGAGGCGCGCGATCTTCTCGCGCTGCTCCGCCCATGCCCCTTGCAAGGCGGTAATCTGGGTTTCCCAGCCGCGCCCGTAACGATAGCCGTGCGCACGCAGATCCGCGATGCCGGATTGCAGCTCATGCAGCTGCTGCGGGATCGCGTTCAGATCCCCATAGAGCGAGGCGAGATTGGCCCGTCCCGCCACGGATTCCCAACGCGAGTGCAGCGAGGCCATGCGCGATTCATATTCCGCCGTTTGAGCCTGCGCTCCCAGCGCCGCGCCGCCGATAACGCCGGGCGTCACTTGCATCGGGGTGGGGCGTGACATTTCCGGCGCCGGCGATCGCGGTTCAGATTCGCCGGATTTGCTGTCGCGGGACGGCGAGGGGGCCAGAGGTTTCTTCTGCGACTGCGAAGAGGAAATCGAAGAATGAATCGTCGGCGACTGAGGCTTGGACTTGGTGCCGCCGGTCTTGGACGGGACGGTTTTCTTGGTCATACTGACGTTCCTTTCACTGCGTGCGAATCGGTCAACAAACGCTTTAGCCAATCCCTGCTACGCGCTGATGCTGTAGCGCAAATACGCCTCCATAAAAGCGTCCAAATCACCATCCAGGACGGCCTGGACGTTGCCGGTCTCATACTCTGTGCGGTGATCTTTCACCATCTGGTAGGGGTGCAGGACATACGAGCGGATCTGATTGCCCCAGGCCGCGTCGGTGTGCGCCCCCTTGAGCGCGGCCAGCTCCTGCCGGCGCTTCTCTTCTTCAAGCTGCAGCAATCGCGCCTTGAGCACGCGCAGCGCCGTCTCCCGATTTTGCGTCATCGAGCGCTCGTTCTGGCAGGTGACGACGATGCCCGTGGGGATGTGCACGATGCGCACCGCCGTCTCGTTTTTCTGCATGTGCTGACCACCCGCCGATGAGGACCGATACTTGCTGATCTCCAGGTCGTCGGGATTGAGGTCCACCTTGACTTCGTCCCCCAGATCGGGCCAGACTTCGACCAACACGAAAGACGTGTGTCGGCGATGAGCGGAGTCGAAGGGGGAAAGCCGCACCAGACGGTGGACTCCGCGCTCAGATTTGAGGTAGCCATAGGCGAAGGGCCCGCTCACACTCACCGTCACGCTCTTGATGCCGGCTTCTTCGCCGGGAAGCTCATCGAGGATTTCCGTCTTGAAGCCCCGGCGCTCGGCCCAGCGCAGGAACATCCGCAACAGCATCTGCGCCCAATCCTGGGCGTCAGTGCCGCCCGCGCCGCCGTGAATGGCAAGGATGGCGTCGCCGCGATCGTAAGGTCCAGAAAGCAGCAGTTGGAATTCGGCGCGCTCCAGGGTGGTCTCTAAGGCCTCCGTCTCTTGCAGCAGATCGGGCAAGAGCTCCTCGTCTTCGAGCGCCGCCAGTTCCTGCGCGTCGTGAATCCGCTGCCGCAGGTCGCTCCAATACTTCACATCCTCTCGCAAAGCGGCGAGTTTTTGTAAAAGCCGGCGCGCGGTTTCAGGATCACTCCACAAGTCTGGCGCCGCTGCCTGGCGTTCCAGACGCCCCAGCTCCTCGATTTTGCCGGGGAGGTCAAAGACGCCCCCAAATGGCTTCCACATTGGCTGCCAGGGATTCCAAACGTTCATTCAAATCACTCATAACAGTTTAGCTCCTCGTATAAAATAGTCTCCAGACAGTAAGTAGATAATTGAATACAGGTCGGCCGCATAGGCGTACACCCCAATTTGGGATACAATGGATGACGATCCATTGTCGGCGGCGAGGGTGTTCTCCGGCT
>JAAZNO010000467.1 GCA_012798275.1 Chloroflexota bacterium | reverse complement strand
CATGCCACCGTGGACATCATCTGCGAGGAATTCGGCTTCTACTACGCGGGCGTTTTTCTGGTGGATGCCGACAGCCAGCTCGCGGTGCTCCGTGCCGGCCGGGGGGAAGCCGGCGCCCAAATGCTGGCACAAGGCCATCACCTGCCCCTCGACGGCGCTTCGATGGTCGGCGCCGCAATCACGACGCGCCAGGCTCGCATCGCGCTGGATGTGGAGCTGGAAGCGGCCCGCTTCCGCAATCCGCTGCTGCCCCTCACGCGCTCGGAGCTGGCGCTGCCGCTCACCGTTGGAGGCACCGTCATCGGCGCGCTGACGGTGCAGAGCACGGACGAGCACGCCTTCAGCGAGGACGACATCACGGCCCTGCAGACGCTGGCAGATCAGCTCGCCGTCGCCATCAACAACGCCCGGCTGTTGCACGATCTGGAAGAGGCCCACGCGGCGCTGCTGCGCTCCAAGACCTATGAGGCGATCGCGCTGGCCACAGGCGAGGCGATCCATTGGGTGGGAAACAAGGCGGCGCCCATTCCGGGCAGCGTCGCGCGCATTCGGGAGGACCTGGCGCGATATCTCACGGCAGCCCACGCGCTGTTGGCGCTCATGCCGCCAGACCTGCAAGAGCACAAATACGCCACGCTGTTGCGCGAGGCCGCCGCACAGCTCGCCGCGCACGATTTTGACGTCGAAGCCCTGCACAGCGCCCTGGAGACGCTCGCGCCACGCCAGCTGCGCCGGGAGTTGACGGTGGACTCGATGCTGGAGGACCTCGCCATCATCGAGGGCGGCGCGCGCGCCATCCTCAACCTCAAGGAGGACCTCATCGGCCCGGCGCGGCAGCGGCGCGTGCAGACGTTTTCTCTGCCAGAGTTGCTCAGGGAAACCGTCGCCTCAATGGGCATCCCGGCGGACAGCGTCGCCTTCGATTTTGCCGCCGATGCGCCCGCCGTTCAGGCAGATCGCATTCAGCTTCAACGGGTGTTCATCAATCTCATCAAAAACGCGATGGAAGCCATGGAAGGACAGCCCGTCAGGCGCCTGCGGCTGGCAGTGCAGCGCGCCGAGGAGCCGCGTCGCGTCATCGCCGAGGTGACCGACACGGGGGTCGGCATCCCCCCTGAGCAGCTGGATAAAATCTGGATGGCGTTCTACACCACCAAGGGGGATCGGGGCGGCACCGGGCTGGGACTCCCTGCCTGCGTGCAGATCATCGGGGAACTGGGGGGCAAAATCACCGTCACCAGTGAAGTGGGAAGGGGGACGACTTTCAGCGTGGCGTTGCCGGCAGTGGAATGAGGCCCCGCGCCCGCGTTTTAGCGTGAGATTTATGGCCTTAATGTCAATTCATAATTCAACAAATGAGGAGCATTTATGGAGGACGAGATCAGAATCCTGTTGGTTGATGATGAACCCCTGGTGCGGCGCAGCATGGAGAAGACGCTCATCCGCGCGGGAATGGAGGTGGAGACAGCGGCAGGCGCTCTCGACGGTCTGGCGCGTTTCACGGCCGCCCTGGAGGCGGCGCCCTTCAATCTGGCGGTCGTGGATCTCCACATGCCGGACCTGAGAGGGGTGGATAATCCCGACGCCGGGTTGGAGCTGCTCAGCGAGCTGCTGGCCCGGCAGCCGGCCCTGCCAGTGATCGTGCTCACGGCCTTCGACGAGGTAGGGCGCGCTAAGGAGGCCGTCACGCGGGGCGCCCGGGCGTATTTCGTCAAAGGACGCGAAGCGGGGCTCCTGGAGTTGGTCCATACCCTTTTAGAAGAAGAGGACAAAGAAGAGGACGGAAATGAAGCCTAACGAGAATCTTGCCGAACGTCGCGCCCTGCTCCTGCACGCCGGAGCGCAAGTGGCCCGCAGTATCACTTCCATTCTGGATCCCGAGCGCCTGCTCGAAACTACCGTAGATCTCATCTGTGACGCCTTCGGCTTCTACTACGCGGGGGTATTTCTCCTGGATGAGACCGGCAGCTGGGCCGTGTTGCACGCCGGTCACGGCGAAGCCGGCAAGCGCATGGTCGCCGAGGGGCACAAGCTCAAGGTAGATGGGCATTCGATGATCGGACGGGCGACCGGCGAGCGCCGGGCCCTCATTGCCCTGGATGTGGGGGAGGAGCCGGTGCACTTCAAGAATCCCCATTTGCCCGACACGCGCTCCGAGATGGCGCTGCCGCTCATCGTCGGCGACACGCTCATCGGCGCGCTCACCGTGCAGAGCACGGAAGAGGCCGCCTTCAGCGAGGACGACATCACCAGCCTGCAGGCCATGGCCGATCAGCTGGCCATCGCCATTCACAACGCCCGCCTGCACCGCGAGAATCAGCGTCTGCTGGCGCGTTTTGAACGCCGCACCCGCCTGCTCGCTGCCGCCGCCGAGGTGGGCCGGCAGGTGACCTCCATCCTCGACCTGGAGGTGTTGCTCAACAACACCGTGGACATCATCTGCGACGCCTATGGCTTCTACTACGCCGGCATTTTCCTGCTCGACGAGGCTGGCGAATGGGCCGTGCTGCGCGCCGGTCACGGCGAGGCCGGGAAGCACATGGTCGCCGAGGGGCACAAATTGCGCGTCGGCGGGCATTCCATGATCGGCAGCGCTATCAGCCAGCACAAGGCGCGCATCGCACTCGATGTGGGCGAGGAGCCGGTCCACTTCAAAAACCCCTATCTGCCACATACTCGCTCGGAGATGGCGTTGCCCCTGATCGTGGGCGAGACGGTTATCGGCGCGCTGACGGTGCAGAGCGTCGAGGAACAAGCGTTCAGCGCTTACGACATCACCAGCCTGCAGGCGATGGCGGATCAGCTGGCGGTGGCCCTGCGAAATGCACAGCTGCTCCGCGAACTGGAAGCCGCCCACGCGGAAATCGTCCGCACCAAGACCTATGAGGCGCTCGCGACCGCGACGCTGGAGGCCATTCACTGGATCGGCAACAAGGCCCTGCCGATCACCGCCAGCGTCGAACGCTTGCGTCAGGATTTGCAGGATCTGGCGGGCGTGGATCCGCTGCGCCTCGAATCCATGGGCGAGGATCTGGACATCATCGCGCAGAGCGCGCGGCTCATCGTGGACGTGAAGGAGCACCTCCTCGGGCCCGCCCGCGAACAAAGGCCGCGTCCGGCGCTCCTCGAAGATGTGGTGAAGGACGCCGTCACGCAGTTGGGGCTGGAGCCCGACCGGGT
>JAAZNO010000466.1 GCA_012798275.1 Chloroflexota bacterium | reverse complement strand
GGCCTCTTTGACATTTTCAATGACTTGCTGTACCTGCTGCAACAGCTGTTTGTTGCGGATGTGCTTCAAGTCACGTGCAAAGCTGGCTTCAAAGGCGATCTTCACGCTTGTCTCGCGAGCAGAGCCATGATTTGCTGTTCATCTACAAACTCGTTTTGCCGACCCACTTGGATGGCATTCGCCAAACCAATTTCTTCCAATGCCTCTACCACAATCTCAAAGAACCAGTCCCGTTTTTCCTGGAGCAATTCCAACATAACTTCTTTCAGTAGAGACCTGGCCTGCTCTTCATTTAGGGTTAATTCCATATGCGTCTGACCTCCGGTATAACTCCTATGACGGGCGCTGATATGAATTTAATGTGCGGGCAAGCTGGTGACTTCCCCCGTGCATTCCTAAAACTACAATGCGGTAGGCCTGCTACCGACGTCCTTTACAGCTCGACGTCCTCATCTCCGGAGCGACGTTTGTGCCGGTACACAATGCGCCCTCGCGTCAGGTCGTAGGGAGAAAGCTCCAGGCGCACACGATCGCCCAGAAGAATCCGAATGTAGTATTTCCGCATCTTACCGGAAAGGTAGGCCAGCACCTCGTGGCCGGTATCCAATCTGACCCTGAACTGCGTCGCCGGTAACGCCTCAACGATGGTCCCTTCGACCACGATTTTATCTTCCTTGGTGCTCATGCAGTAGGCCTCTCTCTCCTGCTCCCCACTTTCGCATATGACGGGCTACGCTGCGGGCGTTTCTGCAACATCCCCAACAAAATCTTCAGACGTTTCGTCGCCCAGGAGGATGTCACTGCCGAGAGTCTCTTCATCGAAAACTTCGTCTTCGGCGAGGGGGCTCTCCGCGCTCTCGGACTCTGGGGCTGCCTGGGCCTCAGCCTCGCGCCGGGCCTGTTCTTGGGCCGCCGCGCGGGTCGCTGCTTCCGCGTACCACTGTTCCCACTCCTCGCGGCCCACCTTGCGGGCGCTCAGCCCGATGCGGCGACGGTCCGGCTCGATGCGGATCACCTTGACCAGGACGTTGGTGCCCACGGCGAGCTCCTCGCGTTGCTCGTCGGACAGCAGCTCGGAATTGTGCAGCAGGCCCTCGACGCCCGGCTCCAACTCCACGAAGATGCCGAAATCAGCCATCTGGCTGACCTTGCCTTCAACCAGTTTCCCGATGGTGTAACGCTGCTCTGCCGTCTCCCAGGGATCGGGGGTCAACGCTTTGATGCTGAGGGCGATGCGTTGCCGTTCGCGGTCCACGCTCAGCACTTTGACCTTGATCCGTTGCCCGACGTGATACACCTCGGCGGGATTCTCGATGCGTCCCCAGGACAGCTCCGAGACGTGCACGAGGCCGTCCAGGCCACCCAGGTTGATGAAGAGACCAAAGTTGGTGATCTGGCTGACCCGTCCAGTGCGTACCTGACCCGGCTGCAATTCCTCCAGCAGCTGCCGGCGCCGTTCCGCGCGCCATTCCTTGACCGCGGCCTGCTGCGACAGGATCAGCCGGCGGCGTCCTCGATTGACCTCGATGACCTTGAGCAACATCTTTTTGCCGACCAGGGCGTTCAACCGCCGATAGCGTTCCGAAGCCTGCCGGATCCGCCCGAAACCAATCAGTTGGGACATGGGGACGAAGCCGCGCAGCCGTCCGAATTCCACCGTCAGGCCGCCGCGGTTGGACTCCAACACGGTGGCTTCACAGACGGT
>JAAZNO010000061.1 GCA_012798275.1 Chloroflexota bacterium | reverse complement strand
TACAGCTCATGCTTCGGTAATGCTTTAGATGCACGGTCCACCTCAACCGCCAGTTCAAACGATAGTTGAAACACCTCCAAGTCCCGGTAGCTCTGTATCGTCATTGCTTCTCCCTAACTGGGTGCTGGGTGCTGGTTACTGGGTGCTGGTTACTGGTTACTGGGTGCTGGTTACTGGTTGCTGGGTGCTGGTTACTGGTTGCTGGGTGCTGGTTACTGGTTGCTGGGTGCTGGTTACTGGTTGCTGGGTGCTGGTTACTGGTTGCTGGTTGCTGGTTACTGGATTTAGCAACCAGCTTCCAGCTTCTAGCTTCTAGCTTCCAGCTTCCAGCTTCTAGCTTCTAGCTTCCAGCTTCCAGCTTCCAGCTTCTAGCTTCTAGCTTCCAGCTTCCAGCTTCCAGCTTCCAGCTTCTAGCTTTCAGCTTCCAACACCGGGCTTCCAACATCCAGCACCGCATCCACAATCCGCACGTAGCCGGTGCAGCGGCAGAGATTGCCCACCAGCGCCTCGCGAACCTCCTCCTCCGTGGGATGTGGGTTGCGCGCCAGCAGCGCCTTCGACGACATCAGCATCCCCGGCGTGCAAAAGCCGCACTGAATGGCGTTGTGTTCGATGAAGGCTTTCTGCAGCGGATGCAGGTCGCCACCCCGACTGAGGCTCTCCACCGTCTCGATCTCATGCCCCTCGGCCTCGACCGCCAGGACCAGGCAAGAATTGACCGGCGCCCCATCGAGCAAGACCGTGCAGGCGCCGCACTCGCCGTTTTCACAGCCGATCTTCGTCCCAGTTAATCCTAATTGCTCACGCAGCACGCGCGCCAGCGTATAATGGGATTTCACGACGACGGGATAGGGCTCACCGTTGATATTCAAAGTAATTTCATGTAGCATAGTTTGCTCCTCACTGATGCGTCTCGTAATACGTAATGCGTCATGCGCAGCGCTTGCATATTTTTACGCAGCACGCGGATCGCATTACGATAATCTCTCCAGCACGCCCTCAATCGCCCGCTGGGTGATGCGTCCCACCATGGCCCGGCGATACGCGGCGCTGGCACGGACGTCATCAATCGGGCAGCAAGCGTCGAACGCACAGTGCATCGCCCGCTCGATGGCGGCGGCGTCATGCCCGGCATTGAGCGCGGCTTCGGCCTCCGGCGCGCGGATGGGCGTGGGCGCGACGGCGCCCAGCGCCAGGCGCCACTCATAACCGCCATTCCTGGGAGACGCCAGCGCCGCCACCCCCACAATGGCAAGATCGCCCGCCTTGCGACGGCTCAACTTCACATAGGTCCCCGCCGTCCCTTCTGGCAGCGCGGGGATGAGCACCCCCACCAACAGTTCGCCCTTTTGGAGCACTGTCTTGCGCGGGCCGACGAAGAAAGACGCGATGGGCACACGTCGCTCACCCTCCGGGCCGCGAATCAACGCCTGGGCTTCCAGCGTCAGCAGCGCCGGCGCCGAATCCGCTGCGGGCGAGGCCGTACACAGGTTGCCGCCGAGAGTGGCACGATTGCGGATCTGCTCGTTGCCCATCGCCGCCGCCGCCTGCGCCAGCAGATTCCAGGGCGTGCTGTTCACCAGCGGATGATGGACGAGCTCTGTCATCCGCACCGCCGCGCCCACGCGCAACCCCTCCTCCGTCACCACAAGGTCACCCATGCCGGGCAACCCCTTGATATCCACCACCACGTCGGGCTGCCACAGACCGTCACGGACCATGGGAATCAGGTCCGTCGCGCCTGCCAGCGGCAGCACCTTCTTCTCGGGCAGGAGCAACCAGCGGAAGGCTTCCTCGAAAACTTCAGGTCGGTAATAATCAAATGGTCGCATAGCACACTCCTTTGTGGAAGCCACAGAGGACACAGAAGTCACAGAGATCTTGCGCTTCAACCTCTGCGTTTTCTGCGCCCTCTGCAGCTCATTTACTGCGCCCTCAGGGGCTAACAGCTATTAAAACTCGATATTCGCGCGTTCTCGGACGCCAAACTTTGACGGCGGGAGGATGAGGAACAGCGCGTTGAGCAGAATGCCGACAATGGCCGCGAAAACGATCGCCGGAATGCCATCCGGGAACAGGATCGGGACCTTGAACGGGAACAGTCCATTCGGCAGCGCCAGGTTGCCGCCAATGCCCAGGACCAGGATCACAGCGCCGATGGCCAGGTTCTTCGGGTCGAAGAGGTTGACCCTCTCGCTCTGGAGCAATGCGATACCCTGCTTGCCGATCACGCCGAAGAGGTAGATCGCCAGGCCGCCGGTCACGGCCACCGGAATCGTATTCACCAGCGCGGCCAGCTTGCCGATGAAGCCCAACGCCATCGCGATGACGCCGGCCGCCATCAAGACCGCCACGGAGTAGTTGCGGGTGATCGCCATGAGCGAGTTATTCTCACCGTAGTTGGTGCCCGCGCACCCGCCGAGCAAACCGTTGAGCATGTCATTGCAGCCATCCGCCACCAGGTTCAGGCCGATGAGCTTCTTGATCTCCACCGGCTTGCGCTTGAGGTCCTTCGCCAGCTGGTCAATGTAGAGGCTCATCTGATACAGGTGCGCGGTAGACTCCGGAATGGTAGCGATAGCGATCAAGGCCACGCTGATCGCCATGCCCCAGGCCCGTCCATCCCCAAAAGCGGGGAAGGTGAAATTCGGAACCCGAAGCCAGGCCGCCTCACCCACGGGGGTGAAATCCACAATGCCAAAGATGAGCGAGATGATGTATCCCGCGACGGCGCCGAGGAGGATGGGCAACATCCCCAGCAGCCCCTTGCCCTGCAGGTAGACGGAGAAAGCGATGGTGAGGATCAGGGTGATGAACGCCACGCCCCAGTTGGCCGAAGCCATGTTGAGGGCCGAGCCCGCCAACGCCAGACCAATGACGATCGCCACGTTGCCCGTCACAATCGGCGGCAGGACCTTGTCCAACCGCTCTTTGCCGATGCGCTGAATCAACAGGCCAAACAGGATGTTGAACAGACCCGTGCAGAGGATGCCGACCTGCGCCAGGCGCACGCCATCGGGGCAGTACACCATGGCGGGGTCGTTAAAACAGGCGGGCGCGTACTTGGACATCACCGTAATGACTACCGTGATGTAGCTGAACGAGGAACCGTAGTAGAGTGGGATCTTGCGCTTGGCGACCAACAGAGCAATGATCGTGCCCAACCCAGAAGCAAAAAGCGTAACGCCAACATCGAACTTGGTGAGGATCGCGACCAGCACCGTTGCGGGGAACATCGTCAGCACTTGCTGGAAGCCGAGGCTCAACATGGCGCCCCAACCGGGGACATCCTCGGGCATGTAGCCCATGATTTTCGCTTCAGTCTCAGGTTTCTTGGCCATACGAATTTCTCCTCGAAAACTAGATAGGGAATGAAATGCAAAAATCAGAAAATGATGGATGACTCGTAGTTATTTTCTATATCCACACCTCCTCACAAGATAGAGTGAGAAGCGAGAAAGAATCTCTTCTCACTTCTCACCTCGCACTTCCCAACCGGGTCAGCTCAACGGCTTGAATTTCAACCCGTAAACCGGCTCGCCGAAGACGTAACGCACCGGTCGCCACTCGGCCTTGAGAGTCATGCCCGGCTGGAGATCGGCGCCATCGGGCGCGTCAATCTGCCCCATGGCCTTCACACCGTTTTCAAACTGCCCCACGCCAATGTAGAGAAAGCGTTCGTCGAAGCCCCACGGCAGATTGAAAATCTGCGTGTACGTCAGCAACTTCACGTCGCCCTCTGGATGAATCTCGTCGAACTCACGCTGCTTGCAGGTCAGGCAACGCTCGTGTTTGGGGTAGTGAATGCGTCCGCACTTCTTGCACTTGTAGGCGGTGATTTGTTCCATGTTACTTCTCTCCTCGCTTCAGAACGAAGGCCACGACATTGTTGCCAAAGCCGCCAAAGTTGATGCTGAATCCGGCTTTCGCGCCCTTGACCTGCCGCTCCTTGGGCAGCTCGTGCCGCAGCTGCCAGGTGAGCTCCACCACCTGCGCCACACCCGTCGCGCCGACGGGATGCCCGCGCGCCTTCAGGCCGCCGGACATGTTGATGGGAATCTGTCCGCCGAGGCGCGTCTTCCCCTCCAACACGGCCTTGCCGCCCTCGCCCTTCTTGAAGAAGCCGACGTGTTCGCTCTCGGCAATCTCCAAAATCGTGAAGGCGTCGTGCAGCTCCGCCACACTGATGTCCTCCGGCTTCATCTTGGCCCGCTCAAAGGCCTGCTGCGCCGCCAACGTCACCGCCTTGAGGTCGGTAGGATCGTCGCGCTCGGCCAGCGTATGCGTGTCCGTCGCCTGCCCGAAGCCGGCCACGATCACCGGCACGTTCTTGCTGAGCTCTTTGACGCGCTCCAACGGGCAGAGAATGACCGCCGCAGCCCCGTCGCTCACCGGGCACAGGTCGTACAGATGCAGGGGCGTCGCCGCCGGCGGATTGTTGACCACCGCGTGAGGGCTATCCAGGATGCCCTCTCTGGTGATGAGCATCTCCACGTGCGCATAGGGGTTGAGCGCGCCCATGTGCTGGTTCTTGAGGGAGATTTCCACCAGCATCTCGCGGGTGACGCCATACTTCTCCATGTAGAGCTGCGTGAACATCCCCGCCATGCCCGGCAAGGTGATGCCGTAAGGGTACTCCACCTCGGGGTGCGTGAGTGTAGCGACGAAGTCCGTCGCGCGCCAGCCGCTGACTTCGCGCATCTTCTCGCCGCCGGCCACCAACACCACATCGTAGTAGCCGGAGGCCACGGCGAGCACGCCATTCTTGATCGCCGAGCCGCCCGAAGCCGGGCCATTCTCCACCAGATCGGCGGCGGCCGGCAACAGGCTCAGCCGATCCACCAACGCGCTAGCCACTGCCGTCTGATGCTGCAAGATGCCGCCGCCCATGTTGGCGACATAGACGGCATCCACGGCCTCCACACCCGCGTCGTCCAGGGCTTTCAGCGAGGCATAGGCCAGCATATCCACCAAAGTATCTTCATCGCGGCGTCCGAAGGGAATCATCCCCACGCCGATAATGGCTACGTCACGCATCTCCTACCTCCCCTTCAGCCCGGCAATTTTTTCACGGGTCTCCGCTTCACTGGCGATGATGATCTCCCGTTGCGCCACTTCGAGCAGCTCGGGCGGCACCGGGCGATCTCCTACCACGAGGCGCGGCTTCGTCTCGAAGTACAGCTCGCGGGTGAGACGATACGACAGCGCCCCACCGAGCTCATGCGGGATGTCCGTCGGCTCCAGCCCATACTCGAGCATCCAGCGTCGGAAACCGATGGGGCTTTCAGCCACGATGAGCACTTCTTCCTGGCCCAGGTACTCGATGTGATGCTCCATCTTCGCGGCAAAGAGGTGCGCCCCCACGCGCAGCCCCCGGTCAATGGCGAGCGTGTGCAGGCTCATGCCCGTCTTCGCGCTGTACATCCGGCTGTTGACCATGCCCACCAGAAAGCCATCAATCTGACCGACCAGGCAGAATTCGTTCGCCGTGCGATAGGTATACATGCCCAGCAGCTCCGAGTAGAGCCGCGCGCCGACGACGTCGTAGAAATCCTTGTGGATGAAGAGCGTTGGATGCACCGATTTCAACAACGTCGGGACGTCCTCCCGGTGCGCTTCCCGCACGACCATCTTCTTGCCATTGGCCAGCGTAATCACTTTTGGCGGATACGGGGCCATCGGCAAAGAAGGCGGACGCAACATCAGTTCCAATTCCATATCTACAGCCATGCAACTCTCCTTGAGAATGTAATTTGTGATGCGGGCCATCGGCCACGAGTACCGGGATGGGTAGATGGGCATATCACCTCCCCTTACCCCTGACCCATTTCCTGTTACCTACCCCCGAGCCTTTACCTGCGCATTGAGACTTTCGACGTGCTGCGGGTTATACGCATCCCCGAACTTGGTCTTGGGCAGTTCTACCTTCTTCGCCATCAGGTCAGCGTATTCGTCATCCTCCACAAAGGCCACGCAGCGCCCGATGCTCGATTCGCCCTCCACGAAACGCCAGGGGAAGAAGCCAATCTGCACACGCCGATTCAGGAGCAAGTCGAGATCGCCGCCGAGGCACTCCGCGTGGATGATGCCGTAAGGGAACATCTCAATGTGCATCAGCTGGTACTTCGTGTCGTCGAAGATGTCGGCCAGGCCGCCGCCATACTTCTTCTGGAAATGCAGGTCTGCCTGCCTGGCCTGGCGGGGCATCCACTGCCGGATGATCGTATTCATGGGATGATCCGCGCTGCCACAGTCCACGCCGATCCAGCGCAGCTTCTTCCGCTTGGCCCAGTCGGCAAACTCGCGGTCGGGACCGGGATGCTGCACCATGTAGCGGATCTCATCCGCCGTGGGCATGTCCCAACCAAAGTGATGGAAGCCGGTGTGGATGATGAGAATGTCGCCCGCCTTCACCTCCACCTTGTCCTCAATCATTTCCGACGTGTAGATGTCATAGTCCGCCACGACGTCCGACAGATCCACCACCGCGGCATCGTGGACAAGAAAGTCCATCTGCAAATCGGCCATGTCCTTACCGGCGGTGTAGAAGTGAATCTCACCGTCGAGGTGCGTGCCCAAATGGTTCGAATGGGTCAACAGCTGCCCATTCGCGCCGTTGGGCGCCAGCCGCTTGAAATACTTCACCTGCAGCGGCTCATAGGTCGGCCACGGGGGCGTGGCAATCCCAAGGGGAATGGTCAAATCCAGCAACTTCATAGCGAAACCTCCTGTATAGTAATGGATAAACGGTGAGAAGTGAGCAGTCAAAAGTGAGAAGAACTACTCACGGCTCTCTACTCCCTAGTTGCTCTCTCAATGCCTTGAACGCCTGCTCGAAACACTGCTTGGGAGCGTGGGTAAGGCCGGCGCCTACCATGCCCACGCCCGGCTCTTTGTGGGCGATGCCCGTATTGATGAAGGGCAGGATCCCCGTCGCCATGACCTTGCGGACATCAATGCCCAACGGCGTCCCACGGAAATCGAGCACCGGCACGGTGAAGAACTCATGCTCGCCCGCGGTGATCTGGTACATGTCCTGGGTAACGCTCAACGCCAGCGCGGACGTGCCGCCCACGAAGCGCACAATCGCCGGCGCCGCCGCCATCGCAAATCCGCCCAATCCGCCTGTTTCCGTGATGCTGGAATCGCCGATGTCAGGGTTCGCGTCCTTCTCCGAAAACCCCGGCAGCCACAGCCCATCAACGAGGGGCGCCGGCGCCGTGAACCACCGCTCCGGCATACTGGCCACGCGGATGCCGAAATCCGTCCCATTGCGCGCCATGACGGTGACCAACGTGCAGCCCGCTGTGCCTTCGACCACTTCCAGCATGGATTTCATCGCCGGCATGGAGAGGTTCAGAAAGAAGTGATCATTGCCGTCCATGAATTTTAACACCGTGATCGCGGTTTCGGTACGCGAGGTCTGGACGATGGCCGCCATCAGCTGCCGGATCACCAGAGAAGTCGCGGCGCGATTGCGGTTGTGGGCCTCATCACCCATGTGCAACGCCTGCGCGATGACGCTCCGCAAATCAAGCGGACCGGTCACCTCCAGCGCGCGCACCAGCGCCGGGTAGAGCTCCGTCTCCATCCACTTGAGCCGTTCCAGGACCGCATCGCCATACGCGCCATAGCGCAGCACCTTACCCAGCCCCTCGTTCTGCGTGGCATAGGTCACATTGCCAAACGTCTCGTTTTTGATGAGGAACACCGGCATCGAAGGCGAGATGATTCCCGCCATCGGCCCGACGGCATGATGGTGATGACAGGGGTCAAACGTGAACTCCCCCGCCGCCGCCATCTCCGCCGCTTCCGCATACGTCCTGGCCCAGCCCTCGTAGACCGCCGCCCCCATCACCGCGCCGCGCATCGGGCCGCACATGCGCTCCCAGGTGATCGGAGGTCCCGCGTGCAAGATCATCCGCTCGCCCATGCCGGGGATCACGTCGCGGGCCACGCCCATCCCCACCAGGAGCGGGCGCCCCTTACGGATGCGCTCGACCGCCTCGGCGTTGACGGCGTCAATCTCCG
>JAAZNO010000465.1 GCA_012798275.1 Chloroflexota bacterium | reverse complement strand
CCGGCGTTTCCGTGGTGTTGCAGGTGCGGCTGGCGCGCGGCGGACAGGATGAGCATCCCTTGCTCAGCAACGAGGTGAGCCTGGGGCGCGCCGACGACAACGACATCATCCTCGACGGCCCGTTAGTCTCGCGCCGCCATTTGCGGTTGACCGTGGGCGCGAGCGGCCAGGTCACCGCGATGGATCTCGGCTCGCTCAACGGCACGCGCTACAACGGTCAGCCCCTCGCTGCGCGTCGCCCGGTGTTCTTGCGTCCCGGCGATGTGTTGCAAGTGGATGAATTCCAGCTGAGCGTCCGCCCTGTCTCGCCGCAAGCGCCGGCGCCGCCTGCCATCGCGCCACGGGTGCGCATTCAGGCCGCGCCGCAGCCCACGCTCGTCGTCACCGTCCAGGGGCGCAGCCAGAAGGTCCTCCTCACCAAGCCGGTGGTGGGGATCGGGCGCGCGCCCGAAAATGACGTCGTGATCCCCTCGGCCCAGGTCTCGAGCCAGCACGCCCGCTTGCAGCAGAGCGGCAACACGTTCATCATCCAGGATTTGCAGAGCCGCAATGGGATCCTCTACAACGGTCAGCGCGTGACCCAGCAGGTGTTGCACGATG
This sequence comes from Chloroflexota bacterium, assembly GCA_012798275.1. Classification (GTDB taxonomy): domain Bacteria; phylum Chloroflexota; class Anaerolineae; order B4-G1; family SLSP01; genus JAAZNO01. The sequence goes on along the minus strand of JAAZNO010000465.1, from coordinate 1,754 downwards.
GGGAGACGGTGTCCCTCGGGCAGGAGGTCACGCTGCAGGTGCGGCTGCATCCGGGGTTCATGCCGCAGGCGGCCCCCGCTGCTGCCCCCGGGGTGGCGGCGCCCGCTCGCCCCGGCATGGCGGCGCCCTCGGCGACGCGCGTGCTCGCCCTGCAGACTGAAGAGACCATCACCATCGGGCGCGCGCCGGACAACACCATCCAGCTCGATCACCCCCAGGTGAGCCGCTATCACGCCATCATCGAGCGGCTGGGCACCCGGCAGCGCATCAAGGACCTCAAGAGCGCGAACGGCGTTTTCGTCAACGGCAAGCGCATCGAGCGCGAAGCCTGGCTCACCGACGGCGATGAGATCCGCATTGGCGGCATCAAACTGCGGCTGGCGGCGGATCACGTCCATCAGCTCGTCGAGGAGGGCGTGCGGCTCGACGCCATCCGCATCAACAAGTGGGTCAGCAAGAACAAGAACCTGCTGCAAGACATCTCCCTTTCCATTCAACCCCAGGAATTCGTAGCGCTGGTAGGGATGTCGGGCGCGGGTAAATCCACGCTGATGGACGCCATCAACGGCTTCCGCCCGGCGACGCACGGGATCGTGCTGGCCAACGGCACGAATCTCTATCAAAACTTCGACATGTTCCGTAACGACATGGGTTATGTCCCGCAGAAGGACATCGTCCACACGGAATTGACCGTCTATCAGGCGCTGGACTATGCGGCGCAGTTGCGGATGCCCGCCGATACCACGCCGGAGGAACGCCATCAGCGCATCATGGAGGTGATGGAGGACCTCGACCTCACCGAGCGCCAGGACCTGCCCATCCACAAACTCTCCGGCGGGCAACTCAAGCGCGTCTCCATCGGCGTGGAATTGCTCACCAAACCCCGGTTGTTCTTCCTGGATGAGCCGACCTCCGGCCTCGACCCCGGCACCGAGTTCAACATGATGCGGCTGCTGCGCAAGCTGGCGGATCAGGGACGCACGATTGTCCTCATCACGCACGCCACGAAGAACGTCATGATGTGCGACAAGGTCGTCATCCTGGTGCGCGGCGGACGGGTGGCCTACTTTGGTCCGCCGGAAGAGGCGCTGGTGTATTTTGACCGCTACCGCACCGACCAGGAGCGGCGCATTAAGGACATCGAGTTCGACGACATCTACACGATTTTGGAAGACGAGCAGCGTGGCAGGCCAGAGGACTGGGATGAGCGCTACCGGCAATCCCCGGCGTATCAGACCTACGTGATGGCGCGCATGCGCGAAGTGCAGCCTGAGGCGGCGTCCGTTGCGGCGCAACCGGCCGCGCGCGCCGTGACCCGGCAGAAGCCGGTCAAGCGCGTCTCGGCGCTGCGGCAATTCCTGATCCTCTCCATGCGCAACCTCAAGATTATGACGCAGGATAAGGCGAGCCTGGCGTTGATGCTGGCGCTTTCGCCCGCCATCGGGCTGGCGGATTTCATGTGGGGACGGCAGCTCTTCGATCCCGTGTTAGGGGATGCCTTCAATATCGTCACCATGCTGTTTATGATGGGGCTGATCTCCATTCTCGTCGGTTCGATGGCGAGCGTGCGGGAGATCGTCAAGGAAGTGGACATTTACAAACGCGAGCGGACGATTGCGCTCAAAATCGCGCCGTACATTTTCTCCAAATTGTGGGTGGGCGTGGTGCTGGCGCTGTATCAGGCGGTGATTTTCCTGTTCACCAAGTGGCTCTTCGTCGGCTATGCCCCGCCCGTGCTGAGCGTGGGGAACTGG
>JAAZNO010000464.1 GCA_012798275.1 Chloroflexota bacterium | reverse complement strand
GCCGACGTATCCCAGGTCCCGGAATTTAGCGCTGCTGAGCTGTTCACGGAAAATGACCGCCAGAACGGTCACGGCGACAAAAAAGACAACCAGAAATCCGCGCAGGACCTTGACTCGCGTTTCCTTAGACATCCGCGCCGCCCTTCGGGGATTATCGCGGCGCCGGCGCGCCTAAACGCACCACCGCTGCTTTGCCGGAATAGGAGCGCGTCGCGTTGCAGCTGTCAATGACCAGGGAGGCATGTTCCAACACCGCCGTGTAATCCACCGCATGATGCCCGGTGACGATGATCACCGCATCGGCAGCAGCCAGCGTTTCCGGCGTGAGGGCGACAGAGTCGAAGGTCAGTGGTTCGTGCAAGAAGACATTCCCCCCAACCCGATACGTCGGCACGTGTGGATCGTGGTATTGCACATTGGCGCCGCGTTGCACCAACAGCTCGATGACCCGTTCAGCCGGCGAGTTGCGGGGATCGCGGATGTCGGCCTTGAAAGCGACGCCCAGCACCAGCACGCGCGCCCCGGCGAGCGCCTTCCCCTGTCGGCTCAAGCCCTGCACCGTCAGATCCAGCACATGATAGGGCATCGCCTCATTGGTCTCGGCCGCGAGCTCGATGAAGCGGGTGTAGAAGTCATATTCGCGCGCTTTCCAGAGCAAATAGTAGGGGTCAATGGGGATACAATGCCCGCCGACCCCCGCTCCCGGCTTGAAGGGCATGAAACCAAAGGGTTTGGTCTTCGCCGCCTCGATGACTTCCCAAATATCAATGCCCATGCGTTCGGCGAGCACCGCCATCTCATTCACCAGGGCGATGTTGACGGCGCGGAAAGTGTTCTCCAGCAGCTTGGTGAGCTCCGCCGCGGCGGGCGAGGACACCTCGTGGACCGGGGCCCCCATCTGCCGGAGCAAGGCCGCCGCCAGGTGGGTGCTTTCCGGCGTCAATCCCCCCACGACTTTGGGCGTGTTATAGGCGCTCCATTGGGGATTTCCGGGATCAATGCGCTCCGGCGAAAAAGCCAGGTAGAAATCCACCCCCGCCTTCAGTCCACTCAAGCTTTCGAGGATCGGCTGCACGTCCTCCGTGGTGGTGCCGGGATAAGTGGTGGATTGCAAGACAATCAAATGCCCGCGTTGCAGGCGGGACGCGATGCTGCGCGTAGCCGTCAGCACGTCCGTGAGATCGGGCACCCGCTGCACGGTGTACGGCGTCGGCACGCAGATGAAAATGACGTCCACTTCACGCAGCGCGTCGTAGTCAGTCGTAGCGCGCAGCCGTCCGGCAGCCACATGCGGCGCGATGTCGGCATCATGTACATCCTCGATATAGCTATGTCCCGCATTGATGGCCGCAGTTTTGGCCGCGTTAGCCTCGATCCCCAGCGTCGTATATCCCGCCTTCGCCATGGCCAGCGCCAGCGGCAAGCCCACGTATCCCAGGCCAATGATGGCCACTTTCGCCTCATGCGTAACGATCTTATCCGCCAATGTCATAGTCATAAGTCCTCCTTCGAAAATGGCCCCGAATGGGCACGAATTTCACGAATCAGATCAGAAATTCCTTACCCCGGGGCTGCTACGTCCCCAAACAGCGCGCTTCAGCGCGCTTGGCGCGTGTCAGGCTGGGGATTCCATCCCCAGCCGCAGCGGTGAGCTGTTGCAGCCTCTGCTCACGGGCTATGGCTCACAGGGT
>JAAZNO010000463.1 GCA_012798275.1 Chloroflexota bacterium | reverse complement strand
CTGCGCCTCTCGCGCTGCCCCATTTTTCTGCCCCGCCGGCTGGGACGACGGCCCCTCTGGGAGGCGCTGGCCGTCGTCGTCCTCATCGCGGACCTGTTCAGCTTCGGCTGGGGCTTCAATCCGCAGGCGGATCCCGCCCCGTTGAGCGTCACGCCGGCCGTGGTCGAATTTCTGCGTCAGGACACCGGCGTGTGGCGTTTTTCGAGCTTCGATCCCCACGGGTCGCGCGTCTTCAACGCCAACACCGGCATGTATTTCGATTTCCAGGACGTGCGCGGCTACGATAGCACCTTCTCCGCGCAATACGTCCGCTACATGAACTGGATCGAGCCGCAGGGGCAGCTGCTCTACAACCGCATCGCGCCTTTCACCCAATTCTCCAGCCTCGATAGCCCGCTCACCGACCTCCTCAACGTCAAGTACCTCGTCACCGAGGAGGAAATCCCCCTGCCCAAATACCGCCTGGTCTACGAGCAGGGAACGCTGCGCGTCTACGAGAATCTCACGGTGATGCCGCGCGCCTTCACCTTGCCACAGAGCGCCACCCTCGTCGTCCCCGATGCGGAGGCGGTGGGAACCGCGATCCAGACCTACGATCCGCGCTTCTACGTCATCATCGAAGCGGCTGAGGAAGCGTGGAGCGGCAGCGCCCCGGCGGCCGGCGCGTGGCCCCGCGCCTTCGAAGCCGGCGAGCCGCAGGCGCAAGTGATCACCTCCTACGGGCTGAATCAGGTCGTGGTGGACGCCAACGTCGGCGAGGAGGCCTGGCTCGTCCTCGGCGATGCGTTCTTCCCCGGCTGGAAAGCGTTCGTGCGGGCTCAGGGCGCGGCGGAGGATACCGAAACGGAAGTTCCCATCGCGCGCGTGGCAGGCAATTTCCGCGGCGTGCGGCTGGCCCCCGGCGCGTGGACCGTGCGCTTCCGTTACACGCCCAACAGCGTGAAATTCGGTGCCTTCAGCTCCTTCCTCGCCGGCATGATGGTGATCTTTCTGGCGGTGACGTGGAGCTGGCGGCGGCTGTACCGGGAGGACGCCAACGCTTCCACGACCCAGCGGTTGGCCAAGAACAGCATCGCGCCCATCGCGCTCAACCTCTTCAACCGCCTGGTGGACTTCGCCTTTGCGGCGCTGATGTTGCGCATCCTCGGCCCCGACAATGCAGGGCAGTACTACTATGCCATCAGCGTCTTCATGTGGTTCGACATCATCACCAATTTCGGCCTCAACACCTATCTCACCCGCGAGGTCTCCCGTTATCGGGATCAGGCGCGGCGCTATCTGGCCAATACCTCGCTCCTGCGAATAGGACTGGCGGTGCTGGCGGTGCCGTTGCTGGCAGGCTTCATCGCCTTGCGTCAGACGGTAATCGCCGCGCTCACGACGCCGGCCGCGCAGACGGCGCTGCTGGCGCTGGCGTTGCTGTACGTGGGATTGCTCCCCAGCTCCATGGCCACGGGCTTTTCGGCGCTCTTTTACGCTTACGAAAAAGCCGAATTCCCCGCCGCGGTGACGACCGTCTCCACGCTCATCAAAGTGGGCCTGGGCACGGGCGTCTTGCTCGCCGGTTTCGGGATCGTCGGGCTGGCCGCCACCTCCATCGCCACCAACGTCATCACCCTGGCAATTCTGGGGATACTCGCGTGGCGGCAGATTCCGGAATTGCACCTCCCCGGCCCCTCGGTGACGGCGCTCCGCGCGGCGCCGGAGCGCGCTCTGCGCCGGCAGATGCTCGGCGAATCCTGGCCGCTCATGGTCAACCATCTCCTGGCCACGCTCTTCTTCAAAGTGGACGTCCCGCTCATGGAAGCCATCTTGGGGAACGAGATCCTGGGGCTTTACAGCACCGGCTACAAGTACCTCGACGCGCTCAACGTGATCCCCGCCATGTTCACCATGGCGCTGTTCCCCATCATCTCGCGGAAGGCGGTGGAGGATCGCGCCGGATTCGTGCGCTTCTTCCGATTGGGAGTGAAAATCCTCATGCTGCTGGTGTTGCCGGCGGCGATAGTGGCGACGTTAGGCGCGCGCGAGCTGGTCCTGCTGCTCGGCGGCCCGGAATACCTTCCCGGCGGGATGATCGCGCTGCAACTCATGGCCTGGTCCATGGTCATCGGCTGGATCAACAGCCTCATCCAATACGTGCTGATCGCTCTGAATCAACAACGCTACCTCACCCGCGCCTACCTGGCAGCGCTGAGCTTCAATCTCGTCGCCAACCTGCTGCTGATGCCGCGTTTTGGCTATCAGGCATCGGCGCTGCTGCACACCGCCGCGGAACTGATGCTGTTCGTCCCCTTCGTCATCGGCTTGCAGCGTCAGATCGGGCGCCTCGACTGGTGGGGGTTGGTGGGGAAACCGCTGGCCGCTGTCGCCTGCGCCGCGCCGCTCGTCGCGCTGCTGCTGCCGGTGAGCCGTTTGGCTGCCCTCGTCGGGGCGCTGCTCGTCTACGGCATAGCGATCTGGCGCCTGCGGCTCTTCGATGCAGAGGAGCGCGAAGCCCTGGCGCCGGTGCTGAGGCATCGAGGGCAAGCCTGAGAGCGCGTGAAAGCTTGGCTCTGAACGCCCCTCGGCTATAATCAGGGACGAAGTCAGGCGCGTGGGCACGTGGGAACATACGAATGTAGTGAGATGAACCTTTGTAATTTGTGTTTTTAGTCAATGGCTGAACAGTTACCGTGTGAACCATACCGTGAGCAGCGACGGCGACGGCTCACCGGTTCGGCTGGGGATGCCATCTCCCGCCTGACACGAGCCCACCGCGCTGAAGCGTGGTGTTTGAGGACGTAGCAGCCCCGGGGGTAAGGAATTTCTGATCTGATTCGTGAAATTCGTGTGCATTCGGGGCCATTTTCGAAGGAGTAACGATGGAGCTCTCACAACTGGAACAGATGGTGCGGTGGCTGGACGAGGAACGCAAGAAGGACAAAGCG
>JAAZNO010000462.1 GCA_012798275.1 Chloroflexota bacterium | reverse complement strand
TTACTTCAGCAGCCCCACGCGCGCGTTGAACTCCGTGATGAGCGCATCAATCTCGCCCACCTGCCCCTGGAAGCTCGTCCAGTAATCCGGCTGATACCACTGCTGCTGGATCTCGGCATAGGTCTTGCCCTGCTGCTCCACCCAGGTGTAGTACTTGAGATTGTGGATGCGCTTGCGCTCCGGGTAAGTCAGTTCCAGCATGTTGTCGGTGGACTGCCCCAGGAGGTAGCGCGCGTAATCAGCGGCGGCGTCGGTCAGAGTGTACTCGCCGTGCTCCTCGTGTAGCTCGCGCAGGCGGCTCTGATAGAGCTCCATCGAGTCGGTGAGCACGGTGACGATGACGTCCTCGTGCCCCAACTCGAACCAGCGAGCCGTTTTGATGGCGCTGAGGATGTTGGCGACGCCGGAAATGCCGATCAAATCCAGCTGCGCCACCAGGCTCTCCGGCACCCCTTGCTTGATCAGGTACGCGCGGCCCGCCGGCTCATTAAACAGGCGGATGAGGCTGAGCGTCGCCTCATCATCAATGGCCGTGACGACGTCGGTGTTCCTGACGTTGTGAATCCACGGTACATGCTTGTCGCCGATGCCCTCGATGCGGTGCCCGCCAAAGCCGTTGCGCAACAGGGTGGGGCACTGCAACGCCTCGCTGGCCACGATGCGGCTGGAGGGGAACCGTTGCTTCAGATAATCGCCGCAGCCAATGGTGCCCGCTGACCCGGTGTTAGACGTGATGCCAAAGAAGGTGTCGTGAGGCCCTAACACCTGCGCCAACACTTCCTCGATGGCGTGACCGGTAATCTCGTAGTGCCAGAGATAGTTGCCGAACTCCTCGAACTGATTGAAGATGAAGATGTCATCGCCGCGCTCGCGGGTGAGCTCATGGCACTTGTCGAAGATCTCCTTGACGTTCGATTCGCAGCCGGGGGTAGCGATGGTTTCATCAGCCACTTTTGCCAGCCACTCAAAGCGTTCGCGGCTCATTTCCGCCGGCAGGATGGCGATGGAATGACAGGCCAGCAACGCCGAGTCGTACGCGCCGCCGCGGCAGTAGTTGCCGGTGGACGGCCAGACGGCCTTCTGCCGGGTGGGATCGAACTGCCCAGTCACCAGGCGCGGGACGAGGCAGCCGAACGCCGCGCCCACCTTGTGCGCGCCGGTGGGAAACCACTTGCCCACCAGCACCACAATGCGCGCCTCCACGCCGGTGAGCGCCGGCGGCAGTTCGAGGTAGTTCACGCCGTCAAAGCCTCCGCCAAAGGCCACCGGCTCATTCTTCCACGTGATACGAAACAAGTTCCGCGGGTTAATATCCCACAGGCCAATGCTCTTGAGCTCGGCCTTGATGACGTCAGGGATCAGCTCCGGAGCCTTCTGCTGCGCGAAGGTGGGAATGATGATGTTGCGCTCCCGCGCGCGTCGCACAGCGTTTTCCATGCCTTCAGGAACAATTGTCAAATCAATCATGATATCGAGCCTCCTGGTGAAATGGGTTAAACGTAACGGACAACATGATAATATGCCGGCGGTTTTCGCCCTTCCTATTCCTCTGAACGCGACGCTGGAACTACGGCATTGTGTTCATATTCGCGCTCAATCCGTTTGACGCTTCGACGCAGCCACGAGACTGCCACCGGCTCATAGCGCCGACACAGCAGGACCGAACAGGGCGCCTGATTCGCGATCCAGTCATCCACCGAGCCAAACAACCGCGTGCGGGAGGCCCATTCTTCGGAAGCTCCCAGGACAATCAGCTGATACGGCTGTCGCTCTGTCTCGCCCAGTACTCCCGTCTGCACCGTCTTGGCGCTGCGGGCAAGGAGCGTGAAGTTGGGCGGGACGGCCCCCAACACCTCTTCGATGATCTCCTGCAGCCACAGGGTCTGGTCTTCCAGCTCCTCCGTATCCTCAGCCACGCCGCCCTTGAGGATGCGCAGCGCGGTCACCCGGGCTTTTTCGGCCTCAGCCAGCTCATACGCCAGGCGCAGCGCCATCCGCGAATGCGGCCCTCCGCCCACCGGCACCAGAATTCGCCGCAGCGGTTGGGTCAGCAACCCACGGTTGAGCAACACCGCCACATTGGTCGGCGCTTTTTGCAAGACCAGGTTGATGGGATTCTCCGCTAGCTGCGCCGGGGTCAACAGCCCAGGCCAGCCCAGCAGCAAGA
>JAAZNO010000461.1 GCA_012798275.1 Chloroflexota bacterium | reverse complement strand
GGATGGCTCGATACGTGACGGGTGTTACATCCGCCGATACGCCTGAGGAGAAACGCCGACCTCGCGCTTAAAGACGCGGGCGAAGTAACCGCTATCGGAGAAGCCCACGTTGAAAGCGATGTCGGTGATAGTTTGGTCGCTCTCTTTGAGCAGCCGTTTGGCCTGATAGACCCGGTAGCAATTCAAATAGGCAATCGGGGTTTTCCCCAGCTCCTGACGGAAGCAGGCGGTCAGATAATCCTCGCTCAGGCCGACACGCCGGGCAATGTCCTCCCGCGTGAGGGGATCAGCATAATGCTCGTGGATGTAAGCCATCGCCTGACGCACCAGCCGTTGCGCCTCGCTGTTGAGCTGGCGCTTGTGCTCCAACGCCGCGCCGATGTGCGCCAGCGTCTCATCCACACTGAAAAGTCCCTTGCCGAGCACCGTCGCCACACCGCGATTGAGCCGCGCCATCTCCCCGGCAGTGAGCACCTGCCCCGTCACCACGATGACCGGGATGTCCCGCGTCCGAGGCTGCTCGCGCATCGCCTCCAGCACCGCGAAGCCGTCCATCTCTGGCATCGTCAGGTCCAGGAGCACCAAATCCACCGGCTCCTGCTGGAGGATCGCGAGCGCCTCCCGCCCGTTGCGCGCTTGCAGGACGCGATGGGTCGGCGAGTGCGTCTGGACGATCCGCGCGTGCATCTCCAGCGTGCCGGGATCGTCATCCACGACCAGAATGGTCTTGTCGGCGCGGGCGATGTCCGCCGCCAGCCACTGTTGATCGAGCGCGCGCGTCAACTCGGTCAACTCAATCGGCTTGGTGAGGTAATCCAGTTCCAGCAGCGAGCCGCCGTCCTGCGCCAGTGAATAGAAAAGCACGGGGATTTGCTGCGTCGTCGCGTTCCCCTTGATGATTTTGAGCATGTCCCAGCCTCGCTCCGGCGCGACGGTCATATCCAGCACGATAGCGTTCGGCGGCGTCCCGATGAGCTGCGGCAGCCAGTCCGGCGCTTTGTCGAGCAGCGCCAGTTGCACGGCGAAGCCGCGTTGCCGCAGGTCCGCGACCAGCCGCTGCCCGGCCTCCGAGGGGTGAGTCAGCACAAGGACGTTCAGGAGAACGGTCGGGCCGGGGAGCAGAGGCGGCGCCTCCGTAACGGGCGGTTGCACCGTCGGCAGCGTGAAATAAAACGTGGAGCCGGCCCCTTCCTCGCCGGAAGAGCGCACGCCGATAACGCCGCCGTGCAACTCAACCAGCCGCTTGCAAATGGCCAGCCCCAGCCCCAGGCCGCCGTACCCGCGCTGGATGCTCCGCTCAGAGCGGCGGAACTCGTCGAAGACGAGCGGCTGTTCCTCCGGGGGGACGCCCAGGCCGGTGTCGCGCACGGTGACCGTGACTCGATCGCCCGCTTCGACCACGGTCAGGCTGACCCTCCCCCGCGCGGTGAATTTGACGGCATTGGTCACCAGATTGAGCGCGATCTGGCGCAACCGCGTCCGATCGCCCCAGACCCACGGCCCGGCGGCAGGCAGCATCTCCTCCCAGAGCAACCCCTTATCCCCGGCAAGTTGACGGCCTGTCTCGGCCACGACGTGGAATGTCTCGCTCAGGTCCACGTATTCGTGCGTGAGGCGCAGCTGCCCCCCCTCGCTGCTGGCAAGATCGAGCACGTCACTGATGAGCCAGCTCAATTGCTGCGCGTACATATGAATCCGCTCGACGTCTCTCCGACTCGCTTCTGGCAGCGCGGCGCTTGCCTGCAACAGCATCCCGCAAAGCCCCACAATCAGGTTGAGCGGTGTCCGCAGTTCGTGGCTGACGGTGGAAAGGAACCGGCTCTTGAGGCGGTTCGCCTCTTCGGCCAGGCGACGGCCTTCCGTCGCCTCGCGGTACAATCGGGCGGTGTTGAGAGCGGCGGCGAGCTGCTGCACAATCGCGCCGTAGAGTTCCAGTTGCGCGGCGTCGAAAATCACGTAGCCCAGCCGCCCGCTCTGGTTGACCAGGGGCAGCAACACCAGGGTGAACGGCGGCGCGACCGGCCAGCCTTCCGCCGGTGGGAACTCGCGACTGCGGAAGCGCAGCGCGGCCCCCTCCGGCCCCGTCACGAAACGGAGGAGGCTCCACGCGACCGGATCGTCACCCTCGGCCTCATAAAACGCCACCGCCGCCGTCTGAATGCCGGTCTCCGGCAGATGGTGCGCCAGGATTTGCATGATCTCGGCCTCGTCGAGCGCGGTCAGCAAGCGGGCCGTGAGGACGCCGAGCCGATCCGCCTGCCAGCGTTGATCTACGACGAAGTGACGGTGCTGCTGGCAGAGCGTCGCACTAACGGCAAGCCGCGCCTCATCCAGCAAGTCGTGCGCCAGGGTCAACGCCGCCGGGGAGAGCTCCGCGGCAGTCAATGAATGGGGGACGCTCAGCGCGTGGCGGAGATAGGAAATCGCGGTTTGCCAGACCGCCAGATCCTGGCTGGCGGCAGTTTCCCGCAGGAGGTCATCCAGCGTTTGCCGGAAGAGGTCCGGCGTCACCTGCTCCAGGCTGGCGACAAAGCCGTCAATCAATCGCTGGCAAAGCGTCTGCACCTGCGTCGCGCTGAGGTCTTGCGTTTCGGCCAGCATCGCCAGCGTCAGGTTTTGTGTCAGGTCGAGGGTGCTCGAAAGCACAATCTCGGGCACGAGGCTGCGACCACAACCGCACGATTCGCGCGTCACCAGCCGCGTCGGGATTTTGACCCGCTCTGGAAGGGGCGCGTTCGCGGTCAGCCGTTGATACAGCAGCTCCAACGCCTGATAGCCCATCTTGAACAAGGGGATGTGGACGCTGGTAAGGGGCGGCTCCTGGACGGCGCTTTCGGGCCGGTCGTCGAAGCCGATGAGCGCGACCTCCTGCGGGATGCGTCGCCCGGCGTCCTTGAGCGCCTGCATCGCCCCCAGCGCCGACTCGTCGTTGCTCGCCAGCACCGCCGTGAAGGGCGCGCCGGCCGCCATGATTTCCCGCATCGCCGCGTAACCGCCCGCGTAGACGTGCTGCCCGTAGGCGATAAGGCGTGGGTCGGCCACGAGGCCGTAGGCTCGCAGCGCGAACTGATAGGCGCGCAACCGTTCGCCGGTATCGCCGCCCAAATCCTCTCTGCTGCCGGCGATGAACGCGATTCGCTGATGGCCGTGCTTGAGCAGATGGAGCGCCGCTTCGAGGATGCCGGATTCGTTGTCGGCCATGATCGTCGGGCCGACCTCGCCGGAGCCGATGAAGATTACCGGGTGGCCGGCGGCCCTCACGTCCTGGATGTAGCGAGAGCGGGTCGCCGTGTGCAGCGGATTGATGACAATCAGCCCGTCAGTGTTCCACGGACCTATGGGGACGAAATCCGTCTGGTCGGCGGCGTCAGCGACGCTGGAGATCTGCGGCCAGGCCGGGCGCAGCGGATCACCTGAGGTAGCAGAGGGTCCCATCCCGCAACTGAGCAGGACATTGCAACCGAGCGTCTGCGCCGCCTGGCAAATCCCCTGGAAGACGGGGCTGAGGTAACTCAGCGGCGTGGCCGTCCAGTAAAACTGCCAGCCGGCCAGCACGCCAATCGTGACCGGCTGATGCTGAGCGTGGTCGGACATAGATTGTCTACCTGAGTCCAAAGCACAAAGCGCCAAAGGCTAAAGCAGGCGCCCTACGGACACGATGGGGAAACCCCACCCGAAAACAGAAGTTGTCGTACCTGTTGTTTGGGTCGTACTTGAGGCGGAAGGCGCATCGCACGGCATACTGACTGTGGTTGAACACGCCCCCGCGCAACACCCGGCGGATAGCATCTCGCGCCTCCAGGTTCTCGCGCTCAGCATCTGCCCGATAAAGATACCGGGAATCCGGCTTCTTTCCAATCTTTGCCCCACAAACTGCGTGTCCACTCCCACACGTTGCCCGCCATATCCGCACAACCAAAGGGGCTATCCCCAGCCGGACTGTACGTGCCCACCGGCGCCTAAGCCTCCCTCACTGGAGTTATGCCCCTCCGCCGGCGTTGGCTCCTGGCCTGACTTGATCGTCTCCGCCGGCGTTTCCCCTCGCCAGGGCCATCACCTTTCTTTGGCGCCGAAGGCGGCTAACGGTTGGCGTTAGCGGCAGGCGGGACCTGGCAGGGCAAACTCCGAGCATAGGAAAAAGCCAAAGGGGTAGAATCCCCTCAGGCGGGGAGCATACTTTTTGTCCGCTGCACGCTGTGTTGGGCGGCAAATCGAACAATAAGTTGATGGAAGATACAACCAACTCAGCTAACTCGTTCCACATGGAGTTTCTTCTGGCCTTAATATATCGTCAATAAAGCAAGCCACTGCGGGAAGGTATAGTGGATAAGAATACATAGCGACACGACCAATGTTGTATACAACATCTGCGAACATTGCGAGAATTATAAGAACAAACAACCCCGAGATATCTGAGAGTGAAAAGTATTGGGATTTAATTGCAAATACTGCAACTAATGCTAATATCAAGATGGGCAACGCGTTTAAGTACAATCCCTTTAGAGAAAGAGTATAGATTAGTGAAGACTGCAAGCTCGCTAAG
>JAAZNO010000460.1 GCA_012798275.1 Chloroflexota bacterium | reverse complement strand
CCCATAAAAATCGCGCAGCAGCTCCACCCAATCCAGCTGTCCCTCGGCTACGGCATCGAGACGCTCTTCCATCGCGGCGGTGAAATCCACGCTGATGAGATCGGGGAAATGGCTTACCAACAGATCGTTGACCAACACTCCTGTCTCGGTCGGATACAGGCGACGCTGCTCGCGCGTCACGTAGCCGCGCTCCTGAATGTTGCTGAGGATCGCCGCATACGTCGAAGGGCGCCCAATCCCGTATTCCTCCAGGGCGCGGATGAGGGTCGCATCGGTGTAACGAGGCGGCGGCTGGGTGAAGTGCTGTTCGGGCCACAGCCGAATCAGGTCCAACAGCTCCCCTATCTGAAGCGGCGGCACCGGCTGCAATTCCTCCTTGTCCTTCCCGTTGCCGTTCTCGTCCTGCAGCTCCTCGTACACCACGAGGAAACCGGGGAAATTCAACGTCGAGCCGGAAGCCCGGAACAAGAAGGGCTTGTCCGCCCCGCGCCCCGCGCCAATTTCCACCGTGCGCGTGTCATACACGGCTGCCGCCATCTGGCTCGCCACAAAACGCCGCCAGATCAGATCGTAGAGGCGATATTGATCCGACGAAAGCTGGCCCTTGAGCGCGTCAGGCGTCCGCAAGACGGAGGTGGGCCGAATCGCCTCGTGGGCCTCCTGGGCGCCCTTAGCGCGGGTCTTGTACTGCGGCGGTTCGACGGGCATGAACTGCGCGCCGTAGCGCCCGTTGATGTACTCCCGTGCCTCGGCCTGCGCCGTGGCCGCCACCGTGGTGCTGTCGGTGCGCATGTAGGTGATCAACCCCACCGGTTGCCCGTCGCCGATGTCCAACCCCTCATACAGCTGCTGAGCAATACGCATGGTCTTCGCCGCCGTGAAATTTAGCCGGCGGGACGCCTCTTGCTGCATCGTGCTCGTCGTGAACGGCGCAGCAGGGTTACGACGGCGCTGCCCCTCCTTGAGCCGCACCACCTCGTATTCGGCGCCTTCCAAGGCCTCCAGCAAGGGCTGGATGTCCGCTTCAGTGTGAAGTTGCGGCTCCTCGCCGCGGACCCGCACCAGCCGCGCGCGGAAAGTCTTGCGCTGCTTCTTGCCGCGTGTGCTCTGCGGCGTGAGCTCCGCATCGAGGGTCCAGTATTCCTCAGGGACAAACACCTTGATTTCCCGCTCGCGCTCGACGACCAGCCGCAACGCCACCGACTGCACGCGCCCGGCGGAGAGCCGACTGCGCACTTTGCGCCACAGCAACGGGCTCAGGTTGTAGCCGACCAGCCGGTCGAGCACGCGCCGCGCCTGCTGCGCATTGACCAGATCCATATCGAGATCTCGCGGATGGGCAAACGCCTCGGCCACCGCCGGCTCGGTGATCTCGTGGAACACCACCCGATGCGTGTGCGCCTCGGGCAGCTCCAACACCTCGCGCAGGTGCCAGGCAATCGCCTCGCCCTCGCGGTCGGGATCGGTCGCCAGATAGATCTCACCCGCCTTAGAAACGGCGGCCTGCAGCTCCTTCACCACGGCGCGCTTTTCGTTGGGGATGCGATACTTCGGCGCGAAGTCGTGCTCCACATCCACAGAGAGCTGCGAGCGCAACAGGTCGCGCACATGCCCCACCGACGCTTTGACAATGTAGCCCTTGCCGAGGAAGCGCCCCACCGTGCGCGCTTTGGTCGGCGACTCGACGATGACCAGCTTCCCCGTTGGCGGTGGCGTCTCAACCGTTGGCGGGGGTGTCTCAACCGTCGGCGGGGGTGTCTCAACCGTTGGCGGCGTCAGCCCCTCATGTAAGGCCGTCCGTCCCATGCGGAACATCCGCGTGCCGCAGACGGAGCAGACTCCCTGGACGGCCGGCTTGCCCTGCGCCGTGAAAACGGCCGTCACTGCTGCCATGTCCCGTGACTGCCGACATTTCATGCAATAGGCTTCGATTTTCAGATCCTCGACCATGCACTTTCCTTTCGCGTCGGGCCGAACACGCCGCGGCGCAACTCCTCATGTGCTACCATAACCCCGACGGCGCGCATCATAAAGGAAAGCGGCAAAACTGTCAAGTGCGCCCGTTCACAACAGACGGTCCCGCCCCTGGCGCTGCAGCGCTTCGACGATCTCGCGCACCCGTTCCGCCTGCTCGCGCGTCGCCACGAGGGTGACATCGCCGCTGTCCACAATGATGAGGTCCCGCAGGCCAATGGCCGCGATCAACCGGTCAGCGCCGGAAAACACCATCGAATCGGCGGTGTCCAGCGCCAGGACGTCCCCCCGCAGCACATTCCCCTGCCCATCAGGCGTGTGCAACTCCATCACCGCGGGCCAGGCGCCCACATCGGACCAGCCCAGATCCACGGGAAGAACCGCCGCATGTGCCGTTTTTTCCATGATGCCATAATCAATGGTCTGTTTGGCGACGGCGGGCCAGAGGCGCTCCAGGGTTGGCGCGTAATCCGGCGTCGCCAACGTGCGTTCCAGGAGCGCCAGCGTCGCCGCGAAATCGGGCATCCAGCGGGCGAATTCCTCCATGATCCGCGCCACCCGCCAGACGAACATGCCGCTGTTCCAGGCGTAATCGCCCGCCGCCAGGAATTGCAGCGCCGTCTCAGCGTCGGGCTTCTCGGTGAATTGCGCTACGCGGAACGCGGAGAAGCCGTCCACGTCCGTGAGGCGCTCGCCGCGCCGAATGTAGCCGTAGCCGGTCGCCGGGTAGGTCGGCTCGATGCCGAGCGTGACCAAATAGCCTTCTTCCGCGACGCGGCTCGCGGCCTGCAACACCGCGCGGAATGTCTCGACGCGACGGATGTAATGATCCGCCGTGAGAACCGCCATCACCGCCTGCGGATCGCGCCGCTGCAAATGCAGGGCCGCCAGTCCAATGCAAGGCGCCGTCCCGCGTCCCAGCGGCTCGACGATGAAATTCGCCTCCGGCAGTTCGGGGACCTGCTCCACGAGCGGCGCCACCTGCTCGGCGGCAGTCACCACCAGAATCCGCTCCGGCGGCAAGAGGGGACGCAATCGCTCGACTGCCAGCCGGAACATGCTGCGATCGCCGACCAGCGTCAACATCTGTTTGGGATGGCGCCGGCGGCTCAGGGGCCACAGGCGCGTCCCCCCGCCCCCGGCCATGATCAGGGCATACAAGTGTTCGTTCACGTAGCCTCCTCAAAACGAGCCCGCCAGGCGTCGAAGAGCGCCAGGGGACGCTCGCCCCATCGCGCGACGTGCTGCCGCGCTTCGGCCACAGATCGTTCACGCCACAGCTCGCCCGGCGATTTGCTGAAGAAGAGATCCGCCCAGCTGATGAGCGTCTCTTCGAGCGACTCCGGGAAAATATCGGCCGCCGGCAACGGCAGACCCTGGCTCACGATTTCCTCTTGGGTAAGCCCCACCCCCACATGCCGCTCGGCCACCAGCGCGTGACGAGGCAACCCCTCAGCTTCCAAAATGCGGCGGCCCTCGAGGATGTGGGTGATGTACGGCAGCTCCCCCGTGCAGCCCATGTCCGGCGCGTGGACGCGGACGATGCCAATATCATGCAGCATCGCAGCCTCCTCGATGAAACGGCGTTGCGTCGCATCAAGCCCCAGGCGATAGGCGATGCGCAACGCCTTGGCCGTCACCGCGGCCACATGCGGCAGGTAATAGGCATACGTCAGCGAATTCGGGGGGATATATTTGTGGATGATCTCAAAATAGGGGAGGGCTTGAGCGTTCATGCAATCGAATAGGGCTCTTCAGGCTCCCGCGCCACGACATACTGGAGCATCCCCACCTGGCGCACCATGCCCTTCAGCTCCATCATCACCAACGCGCTGCTGACGGTCTCTACGGGCAGGCCGGCGCCGCGTGCCACATCGTCCACATAAGCTGGCTCCACCGAGAGCTGCGCCAACACTTTCGCCTCGGTCGGATTGGCCGGCAACACCTCGCGGGCGGCCTGCTTGGCGGCCAGTTGATCGAGGGAGAGCGTCTCCAGAATGTCGCCGACTTCGGTGACCACGTGGGCGCCGTCCCGCAACAACCGGTTGCAGCCCGCCGAGGCCGTCCCGAGGATGCTCCCCGGCACGGCGAAAACCTCCCGCCCCTGATCGGCAGCAAAATCCGCGGTGATCAACGCCCCGCTCGTCAGCCCCGCCTCCACGACGACGACGCCCAGACTCAACCCGCTGATGATGCGATTGCGCGGCGGGAAATTGGTCGCTTCAGGGCGAGTGCCCAGGGGATAATCGCTGAGCAAGGCGCCATTGGCGGCAATCCGTTCCGCCAACGCGCGATGCTCTTGAGGATAAATTTCGTCAAGGCCGCTGCCCATGACCGCGAGGGTGCGTCCACCCGCATCCAGGGCCGCCTGATGTGCGATGCCGTCTATGCCGCGCGCCAGTCCGCTGACGACCGTGACGCCGTTGCGCGCCAGCTCCGTCGCCAGCAGTCGCGCCGCCTCGCGCCCGTAGGCCGTCGGCTTCCGCGTGCCGACCAGCGCCACGGCCCATTCGTCGGACGGGGTGAGCTCGCCCTTGACAAACAACACGGGCGGCGCATCCACAAGCTGCTGGAGCAGTGCCGGATACGCCGCCTCTTCCCACGTGAGCACCTGCACTCCCGCCGCCTCGACCTTGCGCTGCAGCTGCTCCAGGTCCACCTGGCGCCGCGCCTGCAGCAGGTTCTGCAACGTGCGTTGATCGAGCCCCACCCTGCGCAGCTCGGCTTCGGGAGCCTCCCAGGCCGTTTGCACGTCGCCGAACGCGCTCAGCAGGGCACGCAAACGCACCGGGCCGATCCCCCGCACCAGATTGAACCCCAACCAGTAGCGCAGGTCATCCATGAGAAGCGTCCTTTCCCCTTCGAAGGCCGCCCCTGTGCCGGTCAGGCTTCTTCGGGATTGGATAACAGCCCGGGCAAAGGGCGAATGACCATCTGCCGTGTTTCCAAATCCATCGAGAGGATCACCTCGCGGATGGCCGGAATCAACACCTCGCCGCGCAACCCGTGCACGACGTACACGTCATTGGCGGCCGGCATGTCGAGGACCTCCACGATTTCACCCAGGAGTTCCCCTTCTTCCGTGCTGACCTGCATCCCCAGCAGTTGGTGCAAGTAATACTCGCCCTCTTCGAGGGGAATCGCCTCCGCCAGGGCGACCCAGACGAACTGTCCCCGCAACAGCTCGGCCGCGTTCCGATCGGTGACCCCGGCAAAGCGCAACAACGCCAGGCCCTGATGAAAGCGCACCGAGGTCACGGCGTACCGGCGGTACGTCGGGCCTACGTACAGATGCCGCAACCGCGTCAACCGGTCCGGGTAGTCAGTGAGGATTTCTACCCGCAGCTCACCGGCAATGCCGTGCGGCCGCAAAATGCGGCCGACGGCCAAATAACGAGGCTCAGGTTGCTTATCCGGCATCCCTGAGCCTCCAACGATGATCCTGCACGGGCGAGGCAGCCCCCGTCATACAATCTCCAGCGTCACCTTTTTGCCGGTCTTGGCGCCCAAGACCCGGGCGAGTGAACGCATCGAATTGATGGTCCGCCCCTCACGCCCAATCATCCGCCCCATGTCGTCCGGTGCAACCCGGACCTCCAAGACGATTGAGGTCTCCCCCTCAATTTCGGAAACCTGGACCGCATCGGGATTGTCAGCCAGTGCTGTTACGATGTACTCGACCAGATCCTTGACCTTGGACATTGCGGTTCCTCCTTCAATGGCTAGATGAGTTAAAGGGATACCCCGAGACACACACTACCCAACGACACATGCTGGCAGGAGAGCTATGCTTCCGGCGCGTCTGAGGTCACTGTGGTGGGGGCAGCACCCCCAGCTTCCGCAGCCAACGCCTCCAACGGTTCTCCGGCCCGCAAGCGCGCCAACCGCTCCAACGTGCCACTGCGCTTCAGCAAGCGAGCGACGGAGTCGCTAGGCTGTGCTCCTACACTGAGCCAATACAGGGCGCGCTCCTCCATGATCTGCAACGTTTCCGGCTCGGTGCGAGGATTGTAGAAGCCCACCACCTCCACCGCTTTCCCGTCGCGAGGCGAGGCGGCTTCGGCCACCACGATGCGGTAGCTGGGTTGCTTCTT
>JAAZNO010000459.1 GCA_012798275.1 Chloroflexota bacterium | reverse complement strand
GACGTATCAGCCCGGGGGGACCAGGAATTTCAATTTCTGATTCGTGAAATTCGTGTTCATTCGGGGCCCATTTTCGCAGGAGCTCAATGAAAAAATTGCTGACGCTAACCCCTAGAGAAGAAGCGCTGGCGCGGATACAGGCGGCGTTACCAGCAGGGATTTCGGGCACGGAAGTGCTCCCCCTCAACGAAGCACTCGACCGCGTGCTGGCGGCGGACGTCATCGCGCCGCACCCGTTGCCGCAATTTGCCCGCTCGACCGTAGACGGCTACGCCGTCCGCGCCGCCGACACTTTTGGTGCGAGCGAGTCACTGCCGGCCTACTTCCACGTCGTCGGCGAGCTGCGGATGGGACGCGCCCCTGCCCTCAGGGTTGGCGTCGGACAGGCGGCGCTCATCCACACCGGCGGCGCGCTGCCCGAAGGCGCCGACGCCGTCGTCATGGTCGAGCGCACGCAGGACGCCGGCCCGCAGGAGCTCGAAGTCCTGCACGCCGTCGCGCCGGGCGAGAACGTCATCCCCATTGGCGAGGACGTGAAAGCCGGGGAACGGGTGCTGCCCGCCGGGCAGCGGCTGCGGGCGCAGGAGCTGGGCGGATTGGCGGCCTTGGGCTTTACGCGGGTCACCGTCGCCCGCCGTCCGCGCATCGCCATCCTCTCCACGGGCGACGAATTGGTCCCGCCGGAAGCCACCCCCGGCCCGAATCAGGTGCGCGACATCAACAGCACCACGGTCAGTGCGCTGGTGTCCCGTCATGGCGGGATTCCGCTGCCACGCGGCATCATCCCCGACGACGCTGAAGCGTTGTTCACCGCGGCCGCCGCGGCCTTGAGCGCAGCGGAGGGGCTGATCATCACCGCCGGCAGTTCCATCAGCATCCGCGACATGACCGCTGACGTGATCAACCGCCTGGGGCCGCCGGGCGTGCTCGTCCATGGCGTGCCGGTGCGACCGGGCAAGCCGACGATCCTGGGAGTCTGCGGCGACAAGCCCGTGTTCGGGTTGCCGGGGAATCCCGTTTCGGCGCTGAACACGGTGCGGCTCTTCGTCGCGCCGGTGCTCTGGCGGATGCAGGGGGCGGCGGCGCCACGCGCCGGGTTTGTCCGCGCCCGGCTCACAGAAAACGTCCCGGGGACCGCGGGCCGCGAATCCTTCGTCTCCGTGCAGCTGGAGGAATCCCCGGAGGGACTGCGCGCTCTCCCCATCTTCGGCGAATCCAATCTCATCTTCACCCTGGTGCGCGGCGTAGGGATCGTCCACGTCCCGTTGGGCGTGACCGGCCTGGCAGCCGGCACAGAAGTGGACGTAGAGCTGGACGGTTTGGTATGACTTCTGACCTCTGCTCTCTGACTTCTGTTCTCTGCTCTCTGTTCTCTGGCCTCTGACTTCTGGTCTCTGACTTCTGGTCTCCGGCTTACTGCCATGCTGATCCAACACACACTTTTATTGCCCGATGGCCCCTTGACTCTCCAGCGAGCGCCGGGAACGCCGGTCGCTGCGGAGGGGACGGCGGCGTTGCTGGCGGCCGCACGGCGGATTGTTGGCCCGCGCGTCTTCGTCATGGGACCGGGGATCACCGCCGCTGCCGGCTGGGCGGCGCGCGCCGGAGCGCACGTCACCGCCTGGACGGAGAACGCCGCCGAGGCCGCGACTCTGCGGGCGACGTTCGACGCGGCTGGCTGGCCTCCGCCGCAGCTCTTCCTGCAAGACGACTTCACCGGGTTGGAACAGGCCACGTGCGACATGGCGCTGTTGCTCCTTCCCCGCGGCCGCGCGCTGCAAAACGAAGCCTGGCGCGTCGCCGCGGCGATGTTGCGTCCCGGCGGACGGTTGATCTTCGCCGGCGCCACCTGTGAAGGGGTAGACAGCGCCCTCCCAGAGGCCAGGAACGTCTTCGGGCGCAGCAACATCGTCGTTCGCAAGGGCGGTTATCACGCCGGGCTGGCGGAGCGTCCCGCGGCAGGGGAATTCCCGTTGCCGGAGGTGAATTACGAGACGCACGCTCTCACCCTGGAGGGCGCGCCGACGGTGCTGGCGAGTACGGCGGGAGTCTTTGCCCCGGATCGGCTGGACGCGGGCGCGGCGGCGCTCATCGCCGGGATGCGGGTTGCCGCCGGCATGTGCGTGCTGGAGCTGGGGTGCGGCACCGGCCTGGTGACGCTCGCGGCGCGGCGGCGAGGGGCGGAGGTAGCAGCGGGAGATGTCTCGGCGCGCGCCGTCGCCTCCACGAGGCGGACGCTGGCAGCCAACGGCTTCCCAGACGTCCCCGTGCGGCTTTCCATCGGCGCGGCGGCGTTCGCCGGGCAGCGCTTCGACGCCGTCCTCGCCAATCCGCCGTTTCACCAGGGGCACGGCATGGACTTCGAGAACGCGCGGCTGTTCATCGCCGGGGCGCGGGAGGCGCTCAGCGCAGAGGGAAAACTCTATCTCGTCGCCAACGCCTTTCTCAAGTACGAAGGCGCGCTGCGTCAGCATTTCACGCACGTCCGTTGCATCTGGGAAGATCGGCGCTTTCGGGTGTGGGAAGCCGGGAATTGAAAAGATCGGCGCTTGTCAGATTAAGAGTTCCAGGTATAATGCAAAGTGTGGTTGCCACCCTAGCTCAATCGGCAGAGCAGACGCTTCGTAAGCGCCAGGTTTTGGGTTCAATTCCCAAGGGTGGCTCAGAGGCCCCGGTTCATCGGGGCCTTTTGTGCAGCTATTAGAGGCAGCGATGCGCGGAAGGCAAATCCCAGAACGATTGTGGACCTGGCTCAACGGGACGACCTTCCTGCTGTTGCCGCTGCTGTGGGTGGGAGGAGTCTCCCTCCTCGCTTTGTGGCTGCCGCAATCGCCCGTTCCCCTCAGTGAGACGGCCGCGTTCGCGCGTTGGGTGGCCGGCGTCCACACACACCTCGATCCCTACACGGAGCGTCTGGCAAGCTGGGGATTGCTTTCGCTGCGGACGACGTTGTGGCTGCGATTGCCGCTGGCCTGGCTGGCGCTCGTGTTCGCGGCGCGCGCGGTGGCGTTGGGCGAACAGTGGCCCGCTGTGACGCGCCTCACCCGCGCCCGACGGCTGCTCATCCTCCTGGGACTGTGCGGCCTCCTCGCCGGGTGGATGGCGCAAGTGCGCTGGGGCTGGAGCGAGACGGGGCTTCATGCCTGGCCCGGTGAAACCGTCACGCTCGCTCACACGCAGGAGATCCTCCCCCCTACCGCCGGCTCCCGGCGCGTCCAGCGGTATGGAGCCGGCATCTTCGTCTTCCAGGAGGAGCTGGCCCTGGGATTGGATGTCCAGGCGCGCGATGAGGGTGGGAACATCGTCCCCTTGCTGCTTTCAAGCCAGAGCACGGCGCAGGAACGGCTGCGCCTGATTTTGAACAGCCAGCGCCCCGACGGCTATTTCGGCATTCCAGAATCCGACCTGGTGTTCCGGGTCACGCTCCACCAACCGCCTCCCGAGCCCGAGTTTCACGTCCAGATCTACCGCAGTTCCAGCGGTGCACTCATCACCGAGACCACCCTCCAGAATGGGGGCCTGATTTTCGCCGAAAAATTGCAGCTGCAGCTCAGCAGCCTTCCCGTTCCCCAATTGCGCGTCGTCTACAATCCCGGCGCGTCGTTTACCGTCGCCGGCTGGGGAGTGTTGGCGGCAGCGGTCATCCTGTATGCCGTCGAGCGGCACAGAAGCCGCGTCGCGGCAGAGGCGGCGGCTTGAGTGTTGCCGCGCGGATGTCTTGTGTTATACTTTTCTGCTATATGGGCGTGACATTGAGCGCGAGCACGCAGCAAACAAATGCTACCGGGTGAATCTGACTGCCTATGGCTTTCCGAACGCTGTTGATCTATAATCCCGCTGCCGGTCCCTGGGACATGACCCGGGTGCTCAAGCGCCTGGCGGAAGAGCTGGGGGCCCATGCCTGGCAGGTGGAACTGGTGGAGACCCGTAAGCCGGGGGATGCGGTATGGCTTGCCCGGCAGGCGAGCCGCGATGGGCTGGACCTGGTGCTGGTCGCCGGCGGCGATGGCACCATCAATGAAGCTGTCAATGGCGTCGCCGGCTCCAACATCACCCTGGGCATTGTGCCCGTCGGCACCGGCAATATCCTGGCGCATCAGATGCACATGCCCATTCTGTCCCCCATGCCGCCGTATCAGATTGGCGAGATGGCTGACACGCTGCTGCACAGTCGGGTGCAGCGGGTGGACGCCGGCCTCATCAACGGGCGCTATTTCGTCTGTTGGGCCGGCGCCGGGCTGGATGCGGAGATCGCCGCGCAGCTGGAGCCGCGTCCGCGCTACGCCAAACGGTTAGGCACCCTTCCTTACATCATCGCGGCGGTTTCGGTGGCCTCGTGGTTCAAGGGATTTCGCACGCGCGTGTCCGTCGAGGGGCGCGCTTTCAACACCCGCGCGCTGCTCATCGTGGCGAGCAATATCCAGCTCTACGCCGCCTTCTTCACCATCGCGCGGCACGCTTACATGGATGATGGGTTGCTGGACATCTTCGTTTTCAAAGGGCTGGGATTCAGCTACGCCTTGCGTCACTTCCTGCACATGTTGATGGGACAGCGTCATCTCAACGATCCTGCCGTGATCCAGGTGTTGGCGCGTCATGTGCAGGTGGAAACCACGCCGGCCGTGGCGGTGCATCTGGACGGGGATCCTTACGGCGAGACGCCGGCGCTCGTGGGGTTGGAGGCCGGCGCCCTGCGTTTTTTGGCGCCGCCGCAGGCTCCCGGCGACCTGTTTTGCAAGCCGCCGGAACAAGTTTTGTGAAGGGGCGGCGCTCACCCTCAGGGCGTTTCGTCACTGGACAGTAGCGCAAATTACAAAAGGAGCTCCGCGATGCCAAATTATGGTTGGCCCGAACCCGTCGCCTCCCCCGAGGAATGGCGTCAGTTGCTGAGCGCTGCTGAGGCCTTCAAGACGGCGCGACCCTGGATCTGGATGTTTGAGACCATGCTGTTCGCCGTGCAGAATCCCGAGACGGATGAGGTGGGGTTTTGCTCCATCACCGGACAGGGGGGGGAACATTTTGCCCTGATCGTCTATCTGGGTGAGGAGGCGCTGGGAAACTATTTCAGCGCGGTGCACGGCATCCATGCCGTGTCTTTCCTCGAGGAACGTGAGCATGGGATGCTGTTGCTGGAGGCTCCGCAGCTCCAGGCTTCTTTCGAGTCGCCCCAGGCGCTGCCGGCCATGGACCGTCGGCTGGTGAAAGAGGCCAAAGTGCGGATTCGAGGGCGGGATCTCTGGCCCGCGTTTCGCAGCTTCATGCCGGGAAGGGCGCCCTGGTACCTCACCAGGCCCCAGGTACGCTTTTTGACCGTCCTTTTGGAACAGGCCCTAATCGTGGCGGAGATGCAGCTCCGGGAAAATATGCTGGGCTCCCAGGGGGGCGACCTGCCAAAAACGTTGCAGCTCCTGTCGCGGGTGTATGCAGAGGGCGTCTGGAGCTCTGTCGAGCGCACTTTCACGCCCCGTTACCCCGTGTTTCCTACCGGGACAGCGAGCGCCGATCTGGCGGCGGTGCGTCGCCAGTTGCCCCTGCAAGATTTGCAGCTGCAGGTGCATCTCGCGTTGACGCCCATGCCGGTTGAGGAAGGTCCGCTGCCGCCGTATTTGCCGTACCTCTTGCTGGTGGTGGACGCCGAATCCGGCATGGTGGCGGGGGCGGAGTTGCTGCTGGCGCAACCAACCCTGGCAGACCTGTGGCCTCAGGTGTTGCCGAAATTGTTGGAGGTCTTCGACCGCCTGCAAGGGCGTCCCAAGCGCATCCAGCTCGTTTCCGAGCGGCTGTATCACCTGCTGGCAGCGCCGTTGGGAGAACTGGG
>JAAZNO010000458.1 GCA_012798275.1 Chloroflexota bacterium | reverse complement strand
TGGAGGAATTCACCCGGCGCACGGGCTATGGCGTGCTCGGCAATAAGCCCGCCTCCGGCACGGAGATCATCCAGGAGCTGGGAGAAGAGCATCTCAAGACCGGCAAGCTCATCGTCTACACCTCGGCGGACAGCGTGTTCCAGATCGCCGCCCATGAGGACATCGTGCCCATCGCGGAGCTGTACCGCGTCTGCCAGATCGCCCGCGACATGCTGAGCGGCCCGCACGCCGTCGGGCGCGTCATCGCCCGCCCCTTCGAGGGCGAGCCGGGCGCGTTCAAGCGCACGCCGCGCCGCCACGATTATCCACTCCTCCCGCCGCGCCCCACCGTGATGATGAAACTGGTCGAGGCCGGCTTCGACGTGGCCGCCGTCGGCAAAATTGACGACCTTTTCGGCAACACCGGCAT
The DNA here is from genome assembly GCA_012798275.1 of Chloroflexota bacterium. Classification (GTDB taxonomy): domain Bacteria; phylum Chloroflexota; class Anaerolineae; order B4-G1; family SLSP01; genus JAAZNO01. Next base: position 2,904 of record JAAZNO010000458.1, on the reverse strand, counting down.
CACCCGCAACAAGCACACCACCAACAACCGCGATAGCATCGCCGCGACGCTCGAATTCCTGCCAGAGCCGTTCAAGGGGCTGCTGCTGACGAATCTGATCGAGTACGACATGATCTACGGACACCGCAACGACCCGCAGGGCTACGCGGGCGCACTGCGCGACTTCGACGCCGCGATCCCCACCCTGCGCGCCGAAATGCACGCCACCGACATCGCCATGATCGTCGCCGACCATGGCGTGGACCCCACGACGCCGAGCACCGATCACTCCCGCGAGTACATCCCGCTGCTCGTCTTCGGCGAACCGGTCAAACCGGGTGTCAACCTTGGCATCCGCAGCACCTTCGCCGATGTCGGCGCGACCATCGCGGAGATTTTCGGATTGGAGAAGCCGGAGATTGGCGTCAGCTTCTTGCAAGAGATCAGAGTAAAGTAATGAGAAATGGGGAAGAAGGTAATGAGAAATGAGTAATGGGGAAGCAGGTAATGGGTAACGGGCTGCCCATCACCCATCCCCCATCACCCCTTACCCATCACCCCTTACCCATCACCCCAACAAGGAGATTCCCCCTACATGACTACCCTCAAATTTGGCACGGATGGCTGGCGAGCGCGGATGGCGGAGGACTACACCTTCGACAATGTGCGCCGCGCCGCGCAAGGATTTGCCACCTATCTCAAGGCCCATGCTTTGGCCGAGAAGGGTGCCGTCGTCGGCTACGACCGGCGCTTCCAATCGGAAGACTTCGCCGCTGCCGCCGCCGAGGTGCTGGCAGGCAACGGCATCGCCGTCTGGCTCACGCAGCGCCACACCCCTACCCCCGTCATCAGCTACACCGTGGTGGAGCGGAAGGCCGGCGGCGCGATCAACATCACCGCGAGCCACAATCCGCCCACGGATAACGGCTTCAAAGTGCGGGATCCCGCCGGCGGCGCGATCGCGCCTGAGGGACTCCAGGAAATCGAGGCCGCCATTCCCTCCTCCATGAGCGACGTGCGGCGGCTCGACCTGGACACGGCGCAGGCGCAGGGGCTGATCACGCTCTGGGACCCCGATCCCGCCTACATCGCCCATCTCAACCGGCTGGTGGATCTGGAAAAGCTGCGCCACGCCGGGCTGAACGTGCTCGTCGAGCCGATGTGGGGCAACGCGGCAGGCTGGTTTCCACGCCTGCTTGGCGGCGGCAGCACGCAGATCCACGAAATCCACGCCGAGCGCAACCCCATCTTTCCGGAGATGCAGCGCCCTGAGCCGATCCGCCCCAACATCGACGTGGCCCTGGCGCAAACCGTGGCGCGCGGCGCGGACGTGTGCCTCATCACCGACGGCGACGCCGACCGCATGGGCATCGGCGATGAACACGGCGTCTTCATTGATCAGCTGCGCGTCTATGCCCTGCTGGCCTACTACTTGCTGGAAATCCGCGGCGAGCGTGGCCCCATCGTCAAGACGATTTCCACCACGCAGATGCTCAACCGCCTCGGCGAGAAATACGGCGTGCCAGTGTACGAGACCGGCGTGGGCTTCAAATACATCGCGCCCAAGTTCCTGAAGGTAGACGGCCTGATCGGCGGCGAGGAAAGCGGCGGCTATGCCTTCCGCGGCAACGTCCCGGAACGCGATGGCCTTCTGGGGAACCTGTATTTCCTCGATTTCATGGTGCGCACGGGCAAGACGCCCTCGCAGCTCCTGGAGCTACTCTTCGAGGCCCTGGGGCAGCGCTACTACTACGACCGCATTGACAAGCGCTTCCCCTTGGAAAAGCGCCCGGCGACGCTGGCGCGCATTCAGGCAGCGCGCCCGGAGACCATTGCCGGCGTCCCCGTGACCCGCATCGTCACGCTGGATGGCTTCAAATACGAGCTGGGCGACGTAGGTTGGCTGCTCATCCGCTTCTCCGGCACCGAGCCGGTCATCCGCGTGTACTGTGAGCTCACGGACGAAAGCCTGATCCAGCCGGTGCTGCAAGGCGGGTTGGAAATCGCCGGGCTGTAAGCAACGGCGCGAGCTTCACGCAACAGAAAACACGGAGAGATCGTCTCTCCGTGTTTTGCGTTGAGAGCGCCGCCCGATCATCACGGCTCCATGTCATGCAGCTGTAGCCGCAGCGCCTCCACAGAAATCAGGATTTCCCAGAACGAGAGCCCTAGCGAGATCAACATCAGCAGCAGCGCCACGCCGAAAACGATCTCCCCCAGCAGCAATTGCCCGGCAAAAAGCAGGAACATGCTCAGCACGCAGCCAAAAAGGCTGGCGATGCCGAAGGCCTGCATATCCCGGATAATAAGGACACGCCGCCGCAGGTTGTTCAGTTGCCCGGCGAGGCCCGGCTCATGCTCCGTCTGATAACGGCGGTGCAACTCGCGGATCAGCGAGGCCAGCGTCAAAAAACGGTTTGTGTATGCCAGCATCAACAGCGAAAGCGCCGGAAACAACAGAGCTGGCGTCGTCAATGTCAGTTCCATCCATCGCCTCCTTCGAAAATGGCCCCGAATGAACACGAATTTCACGAATAAGATTAGAAATTCTTTGCCCCGGGGCTGCTACGCCCTCAAACAACGCGCTTCAGCGCGGTTGGCTCGTGTCGAACCGGTGAGCCGTCGCCGTCGCTGCTCACGGGTTATGGCTCACAGGGTAACTGTTCAGCCACTGACTAAAAAAACGGAAGATTTTCTGACGGTTGCTGAAGATTAAAAAATCAATTTTTGCCCCCTATCCCCTTCCCCTTCCCCCCGCGCAGCGCGGGGGGAAGGGGAACTTTTTTGTGGGGCTTTGCAGGCGGGCTACGCCCGCCTGCAAAAACTCTTATTTTTTCTCCCCCTCCCCAACGGCGTATGCGCCGTTGGGGAGGGGCAGGGGGTGGGGCAAAAGCTACAGCTCACAAAGGTTCATCCATCGCCGTC
>JAAZNO010000457.1 GCA_012798275.1 Chloroflexota bacterium | reverse complement strand
GTTTTTCAACGGAGGACGCGCAGGCCACGGCGCTGTTTACCCTGGAGCGTCCGCGCGGCTTGCCACTCGAAATGATACCTCGCCAGATTGGGAACGAGGTTTCGCCCGAGGCAGCGCGGATGACCTATCTCTGGTATCCCGATTTTGTCTTCAACCAGGCCCAGCGTGAACCGCTGGATTACCTGGCTGTATGGGCTTCTGAGGGGATAGCTAGCGCTCCAGAGCAGGTCTTGTTCTTCGATTTTCACACCGCTCATGACCATTTCCAGCGTCGGTTTGTGGATTTCGCTTACACAAACATCCCCGACTGGCATGAAAAGATATCTCAAGCGCTGGGCAAGGTTTTTCCGGACATGGCCGATAGCCGGGTGAACACACGACCGGCGCCGGGCAATCAGATGGCCGGGTATGTGGAGTTGCCGGGACACAAGCCATTACTGATCGATCATTTTGGAGATGGCGCACGACATGTCTTCAAAGTGTTGGCCGGTCTGATTACTTTGGCCGAGACGGTGGACGAGGCGCATCCAGGTCTTTTTTTGTGGGAGGACCCCGAACTCTTCATGCACGCGGCATCTCTGGAGCGTTTGTTGATCGAGGTGTTGGACCTGGTGCGGGAACGACCAATTCAGCTGTTTATTTCCACGCAGAGTATGGAAACCATCGCTTGCCTGACACGCTATTTTTCAGAACGGCAAGACTCTGCCGAGACATTGCGGGCATTCAGGTTGGGGATCAAAGAAGGTCGGCTGTTTTATGCCACCTTCAAGTACTCCAACCTGCGAGCCTGGTTACGAGAGGGAATGGATCCTCGTTTCTGGGGCGTCGCGGACACGGCGCTTTCGTATCAGTTGGAGGATAGGGATGAATAAGGTCTTTGTCTTCTGTGAAGGTCCGACGGATCAGGTAATTTACGCCACTGTGAAAGAGAGCCTGTCGCAGGTTCAGGTGCCTGCAGAGAAACCCATTTCCGTCGGCGGCAAATCCAACTTTCATCCCAGGATACTTGAAACAGTAGCTCCCGAACTCACGGCAGGAGAGCCGGGCAGCTATACCAGCATCCTGGTGTTCCGTGACCGGGATGCTGGTGAAGAGCCATCAGCGATTCAGGATGCCTTTGCGGGGATCGCGCGCGAGCTTTTAAGGCAGTGGCAACTCCAGCCGGCGTTTGCCCCGGTTCAGTCATGGCCGAATCTCTTCAGACTGGACGAACCGCCAACCCTCGAGCGTCCCGGTCTATGCCTCGTGTTGCACATTGCTGCGCCTCCTCAGCTTGAGAATCTATCGCTAAAAAATTTGACGACGGACGGATATGTCCTCGCGCTGGCCCTGCAGGACGAGGTGCTGGAACGGTTTGCAGTTGAATCGAAGGTAAAGAGCTCGAGCGACGTTCTACGCAAGTTGATCACTCACGAGGTGCCGGAAGCCATCTCGAACGGGGGGATTGTTTTCGACGAAGACAAAGATTACCTGGCGGCTTATCTGTGCGCCGCCAGATTTTGGACGGTCAGGCGCGCCGAGGAGAAGGAAAGGCTGTTGCACGTGATCCTGGACCGCGCCCTAAGATACACCCCGGAAGCGTTCCGGTGTGTGTTGAATTCCTGGGGGGCGGCTATGAAGGAGGTGATGCGATGAAACGTGAATTTCACGCCCAATATGACCTGCTGGCTCACGATGATTTGACCCAGGGGCAGGCTGTGGATTACCTGACCGGCGTCTCTGACTCCTCCCCACGCAAATGGGCTGAGCTGGCGCAGGCAGAGGATCCGGCTACGCGCCTGTCCCTCTTGGCGCAAGCGTTAGCCTCTCCTTACAAAAATCGTGCCCGGATGGGGCAACAGCGGGGAACACCCGGCGGCCTGTGGCGCTGGATAGCGTCAGGGGAGGCGAATATGTTTTTGGCAGGGCAACGTGAACACTATCTCCAACCATTGAACCTGCTTCCTTCTCTGCTCGATCTGACGAGTTTCCCGCGCTATTCCTTCGCTTTTCACTTTACCTTTATTTTGCGGAAGTCCTACCTCAGCCGCGATGACACCGACTGGCACATCCTCGACAACCCGCTAAAAAAAGAATGGGTCTTCAAGTTGCCCTACGTCGCCTCCACCCAGTGGAAGGGTGCGCTGCGGGCAGCGATGATGCAGCAACTGGTAGAACGGCTCACTACCGCCGAGATGTCCTTCACCGAAGAGCGCCTGCAACTCTACCGCCTCTTTGGCAGCGAGAAGGATGGGGCTGCAGATTTCCTCAATCGTGCGCTGGCCTGTTGGCGTGTCGGCCTTCTCCCGGAAAACGCCGATGACCCGTGCCAAAAGGAACGAGAAGAGCGCATCAAAGCCGAGGTGGAAAAGATGGCACAAGAATTTGATGCGCTGCTCCGCAAGCGGGGTTATCGTCAGGAGGACGTCGAAGGCTTCCAGGGTCGTTTATATTTCTACCCCACTTACTTTGACCAGATCGGTTTAGAAGTGCTCAACCCTCACCCGCGCGATACCGGTGCCGGCAAGCAGCCCATCTATTTCGAGTGCGTGCCTGCTGGTGCGCCGGGCGCCTTCACGCTGCTTTACGTGCCTTTCGGTCCGCTTGAGCAAGATGAAGACCAAAAACGTGCCGAAGTAGCGGAGGATCTGCGACTGTTGGCCCAAGGCCTCCAGGCGATGCTCACCACCTACGGCTTCGGGGCCAAGACCAGCAGCGGCTTTGGCGTCGCAGAGGATCGGCTGGCCGGGGAAGGTAAACTTGCCATCAGGGCGGAATTGGCTGCCAAAGAGACCTCCCCCGCCGCTCCGCCAGAACCTCAGCGCCCCGATCTTCCTCGCTATCTGGAAACGCCCACGCGGCTACACGCTGACCTGCGCCACCCGGACGGCAGTCTGATATCCGAAGCGGAATACCAGGCTTTCATTGAGAATAAAGGACAGAAGTATG
>JAAZNO010000456.1 GCA_012798275.1 Chloroflexota bacterium | reverse complement strand
GGCGTCTTCCTCAGCACGGTCATTGACTTCCTCATCGTCGCCTTCGTCATCTTCCTGATCGTGCGCCAGCTGAACAAGATGAAGAAGCCAGCGCCGGCGCCCGCGCCCGCTACCAAGACCTGTCCCTACTGCGCGACCGAGATTCCTCTCCAGGCCACCCGCTGCCCACACTGTACGTCGCAGCTCTAAACGCACGGCGACCAGAACGCACCAGGGGACACAGAACTGTGCCCCCTGGTATGTGGTGCTGACGAAAAATCCCTCCCTACAGGCGCAGGCTCCCCTCCAACACGATGACCGCCTCGCCGAGGAGTTCCACGCGCGCGCCGGGCAGCAGGCTGACCCACAATTCCCCGCCCCGCGCTGAGGCCTGATACGCCCTGAACGCCGCTTTCCCCGTCAGCCCGGCCCAATGGGGCGCGAGCACGGTGTGCGCCGAGCCGGTGACCGGGTCCTCGTTGATGCCCAGGCCGGGCGCAAAGAAACGGGAGATGAAGTCGTAGGGCGGCTCCCCCGCCGCCGTAACGATAGGCCCGTCCCAACCGGCGGCTTGCATCGCCGCGCCAAGCCGCTCAAAATCCGGCCGCAGGCGATGCAGCGCTTCCCCTTCCGCCAGCTGGAGCAGCAACATCCGCGTCTTGGGGCCGACGCCCGCCCAGAGCAGCTCCACTTCCCCCAAAGCAGCGATGACCTCCGGTGGCGCCTCAACCGCGACGGGAGCATCGGCAGGGAAGTCCAGCCGCACCCCGCCCGCCGCTTCGCCTGCGGTCACGCGCTGCGCCATGAGTGGACCGCTCAGCGTCTCGAAAGCCACCGTCTCCGCCATGACCCCCCATTCACGAAACAGCACCGCCGCCGTCGCCAGAGTCGCGTGTCCGCAAAGGCGCACTTCCACGACGGGGGTGAACCAGCGCAGGGAGAAACGCTGCGCTTCCCGCCAGGGGACGCCGTCCAGCGGACGCACAAACGCCGTCTCCGAGAGGTTCATCTCTGCGGCGATCGCCTGCATTACGGCCGCGGGGATCTCCTCATCCAGCAGGCAGACGGCGGCAGGATTGCCCTGGAACGGTCGGCGGGTAAAGGCATCCACTTGAAATAGCTGCAGCTCCATAAGTCTCGTCCTTTTCGGAAAATAGAGCATCAACTTTTGCCCCTATCCCCTGGCCTCTCCCCCCCGCGCGCGCGGGGGGAAGGGAACTTTTTTTGTGGGGTTTTGCAGGCGGGCTACGCCCGCCTGCAAAACCCCCTTATTTTTTCTCCCCTCCCCAACGGCCCAGGCGCCGTTGGGGAGGGGGCAGGGGGTGGGGCAAAAGCTACAGCTCACAAAGGTTCATCCGCCGCCGTCGAGCTACCTGATGTCAGACTGAACAATGACCGCACATTTTCATGCTTGAATGATGTGCACCAGCACATGGCGTCTCCTTCTATCATCCTTCTCCAGGGGACAGCCATTCCACCACCGTACGGCGCTGAAAGCGACCCAAAATCCGCAAGAGGGGCTCGGCCAGCAGCGCCAGCAGCGCGGCATTGCCGGCCGCGCGGAAGGCGTCCCATCCCAGTGAGGTGACGCTATAGAACACCGCGTAGCGCCGCATCGTCTCCCCCAGGGAAAGCCCCGCTTCCAGGCCGCCGGTAGGCCCCGCCATGAAGGGCCAGAAATAGAGGTTCATCAGCACCCCGAAGAGCAATCCCCAAATCGCGCCATAGCCCACCAGCCACGCCAACCGCACAGGGCGCCGGGAAGGATGCGGCAGCAGGCCGGCGCCCAGTCCCACCCACCCCGCGGTCGTCATCTGATAGGGCAGCCAGGGGCCGATGCCGCCCGTCGCCAGCGCCGAGGCCAGCAGCGAGAGCGCGCCGAAGAGAAAACCGAAGCGCGTCCCGAAGGTGTAGCCCGCCAGAATGATGAGCAGGAACACCGGCGAGAAACCGCCCGGCATGACGAGAATCGTCGTCTCCGCCAGGCGCAGCGCGGCATTGACGGCCGCCAATACCCCCATCAGCGCCACGGTGCGCGCATCCAGCTCCCGCGCCGTGAGGTCCACGATCAGCACGAGCAGACACAGCGCGGTCAACGCGAAGAAGACGAAAGGCGCCTCAGGACGCGCGCCGGACGCAGTGCGTGCCGCCGGCAAAAGGAAAGGATAGAGAAAGCCCACCAGCCCGCTGAGGTTGGCAAGCACGAACAACACAGTCCCCATAAGATGCTTTCAGAGAGAAGCTGCAAATTTTCGTGGCAAGATAATCGCCCGCGGTCGGGAAGTCCTCAGCGCGTCAACAGCGCCACACTTTCGATGTGGAAGGTCTGCGGGAAGAGATCCACCGGTTGCACCCAGGCAAGCGTGTACCCCGCGTCCACCAGTCGCCGGGCGTCGCGCGCCAGCGTCGCCGGGTCGCAGGAGACGTAGACAACGCGCTCGGGCGAGGCGTGTATCAACGCCTCCAGCGTCACGGGATCCAACCCCGTGCGCGGCGGATCGAGCACCGCGGCGTCGAAAGTCTCAGTCAACTCCGGCAAGACGTCTTCCACCTGGCCTTCGATCAAGGTCACGTTCGGCGCGTCGGCCAGATTGTAGACGGCGTCGGCCACCGACGCGGCGTTGATTTCGATGCCGACGACCGCCCCCGCCTCCTCCGCGATGAAGGCGGTGAACAACCCCACGCCACAGTAGGCGTCCAGCACCGTCTCATGCCCCTGGAGGTCGAGCGCGCCGAGCACGAGTTCCACGAGGCGCTCCGCCTGCGCCGAGTTCACCTGGTAGAAGCTGGTCGCCGAGATGCGAAACTCCCGCCCCTGGACAATTTCGGTGATGTAATCCAGCCCGATCAGGGGCACGGGCAGCGTGTCATGGCAGACCTGGACGATGGAGAGGGGGAAATCCACTTCCAGCGAGGGCGGTTCCTCGTCATAAGTCTGAAGCAGCAACATCAGATCGCCGGTCGCCGTCCCCACCCGCAGTTCCAGCTGCTCCACGTCCGGCAACAGCAAGTCCAGTGAGGTGTAGAGCTGGCTCAGCAGCGGGTGCAGGATGGGGCAATCCTCGATGACGATGATCTCCTGGCCGTCCAT
>JAAZNO010000455.1 GCA_012798275.1 Chloroflexota bacterium | reverse complement strand
CGGCCTGAGCGTCTCCAAGAGCGCCAACGCCGCGTCGCCGTCGTCGGCCTCGCCCACCACGGTGATGTCCGGCTCCCGGTCGAGCAACACCCGCAGCCCCACCCGCAACGCCGGATGATCGTCAGCCAGGATCACGGAAATCACAGACAGCTCCTTCGAAAATAGAGATCAGCGGTCAGCAGTCAGTGAATAAGCGAAAAAATCACTTGCGTGACAAAGGTACCGCCACTGACTAAAAAACGCAAGATTTCCTGGCGACCCTTGAAGATTGAGTATCAACTTTTGCCCCTATCCCCTGGCCCCTTCCCCCAGCGCACGCTGGGGGAAGGGGAACTTTTTTTGTGGTTTTTTGCAGGCGGGCTACGCCCGCCTGCAAAAAACCCTTATTTTTTCTCCCCCTCCCCGACGGCGCATGCGCCGTCGGGGAGGGGGCAGGGGGTGGGGCAAAAGCTACAGCTCACAAAGGTTCATCCATCGCAGCTACCTGGCGCCAGGCTGAACAGTCACCACACATTTTCATTTTTGGATAGTGTGCGCCAGCACATGGCATCTCCTTCGGAAATAGAGAGCAGCAAGCCGTGAAAAGAGAATCGTCGCAGCCTTCGATCACGACTCACAGCTCACAACTCACGTTTTCGTCCCCGGTGGTGTGCCGCAGGAACATGTCAACTTCTCTGAAAATAAAGAGGCGTGAGTCGAGAGCCGTCGCAGTCACGGCTCTCAACTCACGCCTCACGGCTCACACTGGCGTCATCTGGCAGCCCGTTCAGCGCAGCAGCGCGTCGAATTCCTCTGCTGCATCCACCAGGCGACCGGGATGCTCCGTGAGGCTGAACCAGTACCACTCGTCGGTATGGACATACTCATCCATGAACCAGCACAGCGCGACGACCTGGGGCTCGGCGGCGATGACTTCCGCCGCCGTCGTCAGCCAGCCGCGCGGATAGTTCTGCGCCGGCGGGACCCCCGCCTCACGGTCAAACGTGTTCGTGGAGATGATGTAGACCGGCGCTCCCCGCGTTGTCGGATAGGCATTGATGAGCGCCAGCCACTCCCGGTAAACGCGGAAGCCCGCCTGCGCCCCGCCCCACGCCGCGCGTGGCAGATCAGTCCGCGGCTCCTCGGCCCGCGCCATTCCCGCCATCTCCGGCGCGTCGGGGCGACCCGGCGCCTGCACGTCAAAGCCATCCGGCGCCGCGAGCGGAATTCCCGCCGCCGATTTGGCCTGCGCCGTCTCATCCAAAAGCGCCACCAGCGTGTTCATGTAATTCAGCCAGGGGACGTCCGCTTCAGCACGCTGCGCCCCATCCTGATCGAAAACCCATGGGCGCACCGGGCCGACGAGCACCCGCAGATGAGGGTTCAGCGCCCGCACGGCCTGCACCACATTGTCGCTGTGCGTCACCGGCTCGCCATACCCGTTGAACAGACGCGCGTACCATTCCGGCGTCACCGGGCGCCCCGGCGCCAGGGCGTTGGCCTCCGCCGTGTTGTAATCCGCCCCGATGATGAGACCGTAGGCGTCCTGCAAGCGCGCATCGCGGGCCAGACGGCGCACATATTCCAGGTACTCCGAGAGAGCGATGTAGTCCCCCGCCGGCGGCAGCGCCTGCTGTTGATCGTAGTCCACACGGAGCAGCACCCGCAGGCCCTGCTCGCGATGCGCCGCCACGCGCGTCGCCAGATCATCCACGCCCCAATACGCCGCTTCCGCCTGATGCGCATAGGTCACTTCCACCACCCAGCCGGCCCGTCCATGCCAGTCACGGTTCAGGCTGGGGAAAACGACCCCCAGTTTGGTCGGCAATCCGGCGGGCGGAGGCGCGGCGGTCGGCTCCCCCAACGTGAGCCGACCGCGCTCGACACAGCCCAGATGGCAATCCCGATAAAAAACCAGCGCATACGATTCCGTCTCCGGCGCGGTGAAGGCCCACGACCACGTCCACAGACCGCCGGGGCGTTGATCGCCGCCTAGCGCCTCGGCAGGACGGTCTTGTGCGGTGAGCTGCACGAAGGCCCACGGCGCCACATCCGTCACCGTGACGCGCACCACAGCGCCGGGACGCGGCACAGGCGGATCGAGCGTGAATTGAGGCCAGGGAAGGGCCGTCTCGCGGGGGGCAAACACCACCCACCCTTCGATGGGCAACAACCACACCAACGCCAGCACGCCGGCCCCCACCAGCAGCCAGCCATAGCGCCGCAGCAACGCCCGTCCCCGCGGCATCACCGGACCTCCACTTCGGCCAGCGGCAACATAAATCGCGCACACGTCCCCGTTTCGCCGGTGACGCGGCT
>JAAZNO010000454.1 GCA_012798275.1 Chloroflexota bacterium | reverse complement strand
GTGGTGACGCCGGAGCTGTGAAGCGGTGCGCCGTTCAGGGCTGCTCCCGCGCCGCGCGCTGCCGTGAACAGGAAATCGCGCAGCGGGTCGTAGATGACGCCGACGACCGGCACGCCGTCTTGGGCGACCGCCAGGGACACGCAAAAGTTGGGATTGTGGTGGGCGAAATTGGTGGTGCCGTCGAGGGGATCCACCAGCCAGCGGGTGGAAGCGGCTTCCGCGTCGGCGCCGGCCTCCTCGGAGGTGATGGCATGGCCGGGGAAAGCGGCGCGCAGGCGGGCCAGGATGAGCTCCTCAGCCGCCAGATCGGCGGCGGTGACGATGTCGCGGTAGCCCTTGCTGTGGACGGTGACGCCGCTGCGCCAGTGCGCTTTGAGTAGCGCGCCGGCCTCACGGGCGATTTTCGCCGCCGCGCTCAGCCAGGACGGATACGCTTCGGGGGTCAGCGTCATGGCGTCAGCTCCCTGTTACAGCCGGCCACGGCCTCTTGCAGGGCTTCGTGGGCGGGCAGCTCGGTGTTCAGGGCGGTGAGGACTTGAACCAGCGCGGCGCGACAGGTCGCACCATACGCCTGAGGGGGCCATATCGTCCAGGCGCCGTTGGCGGCGACTTCCCGGGTCAGCTCCAATAGCGCGCGCTCGATGGTGGCCTCCGCTGGTAAGGCGGCGAGTTGCGCTGTGATGCCGCCGGCGCGCACGGGCAGGTATTGTGTTTTCGCCGTCCAGAGGGCCTGCGCCTCGGCCTGAAGCAGCCAGTCCAGGACGACCCCCGCGGCAGGGTGTTGCGGCTCGGCGGTCTGCGTGGCGAAGATTCCCACCCCGTACCAGAGCATTGCCCCCGGCCCCGTTGGGCCGGGCAGGCGTGTCACTCCCAAGGTGAAGTTGCTTTTGGCGGCCACGGCGGCTTCGATCTCGCGCCGGTTGAGGCTGGATTCGATCAGCATGGCCATGGCGCTGTCGCTGAATTGGGTGACGCCTTCGGCCGGCAGGGCAAAGGTGCGGATGCACGCCGCGCGCATGCCCTCCTTGATGATGGCGCTGAGTCGGGTGCCGGCAGGATCGTCGAAGTGATAATAGCCGTCCTCCCCGATCAGGGAAGCTTCTCCGGCGGCGAGCAACGCCAGCAACACTCCCGGTTGGCTGGGCAACCCCAGTCCCACCTGGCCACTGGCGAGGTCGGTAGCGCGGCAGGTGCTGAGCCGCAGGTCTTCCAGGACGGCGGTCGCGGGAGTATAGCCGATGTCGCGGAGCCAGTTGTCGTTGGTGTAGAGCACGTAAGTCGCCAGACCCAGCGGCAACGCCTGGAGGGTTCCCTTCACGGTGAAAAGCGCCCGGCCCATGGGCAGCAGATCCGCCGGGATGTCGGCGGGGGCGAGGGCCGTCAGCCCCTGGGCCGCGTAGCCGGGCACCTCGTTGGGCATGGCGATGACCAGGTCGGGACGTTGGTCGGGGGAGGTCGTCGGCAACAAGGCGGGCAGATCGGCGTGATATTCGATGACGAGCGTGATGCCGGCAGGGCGTTCGGCGTTGAAGCGATCGCCGAGCGCCAATAGCGCCTCCTGTCGGGCGTCGGTGAACCCATGCCAGAGGACGACGATTTCGCCGCTGGCGGGGGTCGGGCCGGGCATCAAGGGCGCCCCACAGCCGCTCAGCAGGCCGAGCAGGAGCCAGCATCCCAGAATGCGGGCGTCATTGCGGTTGAATTTCGGGCGGATGTTCATACGTCAGTCTCTTCCGTTGGAGCTTCGGCGGGCGGATGGGCCTGAGGAGGCGAACTGTTGTGCCGTCCACTGTAGCGCGCTATGACCTGTTCCAGCAGCTGCAGTTCTTCGACGCCGGCCCGGCGCAGCAGCCACAGGTAGAGGATCAGGCTGAGGCCCCCCGCAAAAATGAGCTGGCTGAGTATCCCCATGAAGCCTTCGGGGCCCAAGCGGCTCACCAGGGCGGCGAGTCCTGCCGCGAGGGGGAGGATGGCGAGCGCGGCGAGCGTGGCGATGCCGGTAGTACGCCTGACCTCCGCAATCAGCTGTGTGCTGACATGGCGATTAAAGAGGTAGAACATGCACAGCGCATGGAGGGTGAGCTTCAGGGAATTCGCCAGAATGAGGTTGCTGAGGGTCAGTTTCCCCAGCTGCGCCAGAGCGAGGACCAGGAGGGTGAAGAAGGCCGTCGTGCCCACGCCGACCAGCGCCGGGGTCCAGGTGTTTTTGCGGGCGTAGAAGGCGAATATAAGGGGTTGATCCAGGGCGGCGAAGATCAGGCCCGGCAGGTTGTAGCGCAGGGCATTGCCCACGGCGACAGTGTCGGCGGGCATGAAGTTGCCCCGCTGGAACAGGAGGGCGACTACCGGCTCAGCGAGGACGAGCAGCAACGCCGTCACGGGCAGGACCAGCACGAACACCAGGCGGATTCCCTGCGCCAGCGTGGCGCTGAAGCGCTGCTCGTCGGCCCCGGCAGCAAAGCGCGACAGCGTGGGGAGGATGGCGACCGAAACAGCGGTGACGACCATCCCAAGGGGGAACTGGATAATGGTGGCGGCGTACTTCATCCAGGCGATGCCGCTGACGGCAATGTGCGAGGCCAGGTTGAAGCTCAACGCCACCGCGGCCTGATCCACGATGAGGCCCAGGCCGATGGGCAGGTAGAGACGTCCGATCATTGGCAGGGCCGGATGTCCACGCAGCGGGTTTACCGGGCGCAGGGCGGCGTCGCGCAAGGCGGGCCACTGGAACAACACTTGCGCGATGCTGGAGACCAGGAGTCCCAGCGCGAGGCTGTGCGATTCCAGGCGCGTCCGTCCCAGCAGGATGACGGTGAGCACCATCACGGCATTGGAGAGGGTGCCCAGGAAGGCGGGACGGTTGAAGCGCTGCAGGGCGTAGAGAGCGGCGGTGAGCAGCCCGGAGAGGTTCAGGAAGATGATCGCCGGCGTGGTGATGCGAATCATCTGCGTGGCGAGATCCAGATAAGCGGGCGGCAGTCCGCCGCTGAGCAGGCGCGCCACGGCCGGGGCGGCGATTTCGATGATCAGGACGAGGGCGCTCAGGCAGAGCGCGAGGAGGGAAAGCAGCAGGCTGAGCAGCTGCCAGAGCTCGCTGCGACGCTGCGGGGGGGCATAATCGGAGAAGACTGGCACCAGCGAGGAGCTCAACATGCCGCCGGTGAGCAGATCGTAGAGCATGGTGGGGACCTGCGCCGCCACATCGAAGGCGCTGACGGCGCCACCGGCGCCGAAATAATAGGATTTGACCACGTCACGGGCGAGTCCCAGGACCCGACTGGTGACATTTCCCACGGAGATCAGCGCCGCGGCGCGCGTGATCCGTTCGGCCTCTCCTGTAACCATTGCTTGCTCTTCCATAACATTGAGGCATTCTACCCGCTTTTAGGGCGCTGGCAAGAGCTGGATGCTGGACACTGGTTGCTGGATGCTGGTTGCTGGATGCTGGTTGCTGGATGCTGGTTGCTGGAAGCTGGAAGCTGGTTGCGGGGTGCTGGATACTGGTTGCTGGTTGCTGGAAGCTGGTTGCGGGGTGCTGGATGCTGGGTGCTGGTTGCGGGGTGCTGGGTGCTGGATACTGGTTGCTGGATGCTGGGTGCTGGGTGCGGGGTGCTGGGTGCTGGATGCTGGTTGCTGGTTGCTGGATACTGGTTGCTGGATACTGGGTGCTGGATGCTGGTTGCTGGGTGCTGGATGGTGGATACTGGATGCTGGATACTGGGTGCGGGGTGCTGGGTGCTGGATGCGGGGTGCTGGCCCCATCACCCATTACTCATGACCCATTCCCAGAACAGTGAGGAGGGAAAGAAGTCCCTGCCAGGCGCGCTGGCAAGCACGCTGCGCCTGGCAGGGAGCCGGGGCGTTACGCTGCCGGTATTTCGGCGTAGC
>JAAZNO010000453.1 GCA_012798275.1 Chloroflexota bacterium | reverse complement strand
CTGGAGCCTGAATTCAGGGAAATACCTCGCTCGCACCTACACCTTGCTGGGCGACCCTTCGATGCGCCTGCGCCTCACGGATGCGCCGTAGGCCCGGCGTTGACGCCTGAATCCAGGAGGACTGGCCGCTTGACGCTGAATATAGCCGATCAATGGCCCGACATCATCGCCCAATCGCCAGCGGGCGAGCTCCGCTTGCGCGTGCGCGGGCGGAGCATGTGGCCCACGTTGCAGCCCGGCGACGAGCTGCACGTTACACCGATCGCGGCAGAGGCGCTCCAACCCGGCGATTGGATCGTCATCCACGCCCCCAACGGCCCCCTGATCCATCGCTTTCTGGGATTCACCCGCGAAGGGAAACTGCTCACCAAGGGGGATGCCCATCGCGCGCCGGATCCCCCCTGGCCGCAAGAGGCCCTGCTGGGACGTGTCACCGCCTTCACCCGCCGGGGGATCACCACCGCCGTGCGTCCCCCTTCCCTGGCAGAAAGGACAAAAACCATGTGGCATCGAGTCGTAGCCGGCATCTGGCAACGGCGGTGCTCCCGCCGACACGCCTTGCCGTCCGTTTGGCTGGCGCTTCTCTGCCTCGCGCTGATGTCTCATCCCCTCCTTGCGGCCGTCACCCTTTCCAGGCTCGAGGCGAGGGTCCAGACCGACAGCATCAAAGTATATTGGGAGACCGCCAGCGAAGTCAACATGTCGGTGTTCTACGTCCTGCGTTCCCTGAGCGAGACCGGCACCTACAGCCGCATTTCCAACTTCATCCCCGCAGAAGGCGATCTTGGCGGGGCAATGTATGAATACATTGACGACAATGTCCAGGCGGGCACGACATATTACTACAAGCTGGAAGCGGTCGAGACCAACGGCTCCTCCGAATTCCACGGCCCCGTGTCAGCGCGCATTCCGTTGCCCGGCGAGAACGCCACTCCCACTCTCACTCCCACGCCGTCGCCCACCCCCACATCCACGCCCGTCCCGACGACGGCGGCCCCTCCCCCCACCGCCACCCCTGAACCGTTCGTGCACTTTTGGGCGGATCAGACCACCGTGCAGGCCGGACAGTGTGTCACCCTGCAATGGGAAACCGCCGAGATTGATGGCGTCTTTCTCGACGGCGTCGGCGTCCCCGGCGTGAGCGGCAAAACCGTCTGCCCCTGCGCCAACGAGACCCATGTCCTCCGCGTCACCTATCGGGACGGCAGCACGCAGGATTTCACAGTGACGCTGAGCGTGCAGGGCGTCTGTACGCCGGCGCCGCCCAACAGCACAGCGACCCCCACCTTCCCGCCGCTGCCGACCGGCACGCCGCGCCCCAACGGGACCGCCGCCCCCACCGTAGGGAATGGTCTCATCACGCCGACGCCGACCCTGCGGCCGGGCGCGCCCACTTTCACGCCGGCCCCACAAACCGCGCCGACCGAAATCACCGAAATCGCGCCCCTGTCGCCGGGGACGCCGCTCATCGCGCCGGGAACCGCGACGGTCATCCCCTCGCTGACCACACCGACGCTGGCGCGCCCCCTGTTTGAGGGCCAGGAGCCTGAAGCCTCCTCTTCGAACTGGCTGTGGGGAGCCATCGGCGCCGGCGGACTGCTGATTTTGCTGGG
>JAAZNO010000452.1 GCA_012798275.1 Chloroflexota bacterium | reverse complement strand
TATGGCGAGATTGCAGCGGAGGCTCTGGCGGATGCTTTCGCGCGCGGCGATTTCAGTTTCGGCGATTATCGGGAGCGCGTGCTGGCCCATCCCTTGGGGAAGGCCCTGCGCACCCGCACCCTTGCCGCACGCGTCCTCTTTGGCATGCGGAGTCCCGCCATCCAGCGCTTGCTATGGTGGCGGCTCCACGGGCTCCTGAAGTGGACCATCGAACACTTTCTCCTCAACTGGACTGAGCGCTAGGCGGCGGACGAATGCCCCGTTTCTCGCGGCGGCGCACGGCGTCGCCGCGAAGCGTTTGGTTTTGCGGAAGACTTTTCCCCTTTTTCGGCAAATTCGGCCATCTGGCTATTGACATGGCGCAATTCCTATGCTACAATTGTAATGTGAACGTTCACGGGAAAGACCGCAATGATTCACAATCCCCCCTTTTAGCTGCAGGTGTGCCGTGAAGCATAAACGAGTGACCATTGAAGACGTGGCTGAGCTCGCCGGTGTTTCCCGCCAAACCGTGTCCCGGGTGCTCAACGACCGCGCCGACGTCGCGGAAGAAACACGCGCGCGGATTCAGTCGGCCATTCAGACGCTGGGATACAGCCCCAGCCTCGCTGCACGCAGCCTGCCGCAACAACGGACCCACATCATCGGGCTGGTCATTCCCTACGGCCCAACCTATCTCTTCTCCGATCCGCATCTGCTGGGATTCATCTGCGGCGTGGATCAAATTGCCAATCAACGCGGTTATAATCTGCTGCTCTCCACGGCGCGCGACGATGGTACAGGCGCACTTTCGGATGTTTACGGGCTGTCGGCCTTTGAACGGCTGATCAATACCCGGCACATTGATGGTGCGGTAGTGGTCGAAACCCTCAACAGCCGGCAGGGAATCAGCACCTTGCGCCAGCATGGGTATCCCGTCGTCATCCTGGGTTACGGCACCGACATTGAACAGCCCTACACAGTGCACTCTGATGATCGCGGCGGCGCCCGCCTGGCAATCATGCACTTGCTCAGCTTGGGGCATCAACGCCTCGGCATCATCAGTGGAGGCGAGCGCACCCTCACCGCCATGGAAGAGCGCCTGGCAGGCTGCCGTCAAGCGCTGGCAGAGCACGGGTTGACGCTCGATCCCGCGCGGGTGGCCTATGGCGATCTGACGCCCGAGAGCGGCATGGCGGCCACGAGCCGCCTTCTGGGCTGCGCCACCCCACCCACGGCGATCTTCGCCCTCAACGATCGCATGGCCATCGGCGCCATCCAATACCTCCACCAACAGGGCATCAACGTCCCCCAGCAAGTGTCCATCATCGGTTTCGACGACATTCCCCAGGCCAGCATCTGCACGCCCGATCTCACCACCGTCCGTCAGCCCGCCCTGGAAATGGGACGCCAGGCTGGCCGATTGCTCCTGGAGCTGATCGAAAATGACGCTGCGTTACAGCAACCCATTGTCTTGCCTACCGAGCTGATCGTCAGAGGTTCCACGGCTCCGGTTTCACGGAGCTGAGGCCAACCGACTTCACCATCACCTGGCCATTGCCTGTTGAGTTTAAGGAGGTGTCAACGATTAAAATACTCGTGAATATTATTTAAACTTGCCGTAATTTATGTTTCACACACATACCAAGGAGGAGCACATGAAGAAGACATTGTTTGCCGTAGTAGCCATGGCCATGATATTGAGCCTGGCTCTTGCCGCCTGCGGCCCCACTCCCACCCCACAGATCATCGAGAAGACCGTGGAGGTCACCAAAGAAGTCGTCGTGACCAAAGAGGTCGTCGTGACCAAGGAAGTTGAAGTTGAGAAACCTGTGGATCGGCGTGTGGTCATCTACAACTCTTATGCCAGCGACCCCGCCCCTCGCGCCGCGGATGAAGCGTTAGTGAAGATGTTCGAAGAAGCCCATCCCGACATTGAAGTGCAGCACAGCACGGTCGCCCATGAAGATTTCAAACAGGCCATCCGCGCCTACCTCACTGCTTCCACGCCGCCGGATGTGATGACCTGGTTTGCCGGCAACCGCGCGCGCTTCTTCATTGACAAGGGCCTGATCATGGACATCAGCGATGTGTGGGAGCAAGAGGGCTGGAATGAGGATTATCCCGCCGGATTCCGCGCTCTGAGCACCGTCAACGACAAGCAATACTTCTTGCCGACCAGCTGGTACTGGTGGGCGGTTTACTATCGCAAGGACATCTTCGAGCAGTACAATCTGCAAGAGCCGCAGACCTGGGAAGAATTCCTGCAAGTTTGCGAGACCCTCAAGGCCAATGGGATTACACCCCTCACCATCGGCACCAAGTATCCCTGGACGGCCGCCGCGTGGTTCGACTATCTCAACATGCGCGTCAACGGCCCGGAATTCCACATCAACCTGATGCTGGGTAAGGAAGCCTATAACGATCCGCGCGTGCTCAAAGTCTTCACCGATTACTGGGCACCGCTGATTGAGAATGGCTATTTCATTGACGATCCGGCGGCTTACACCTGGTCCGAAGCGCTGCAGTTCATGGTAGACGGCTCATCGGCCATGTACTTGATGGGGGATTTCCTCCGCGACAGCTATCCCGCCGATCAGGTAGGCAAGATTGATTTCTTCCGTTTCCCCGTCATTGATCCCGCGATGCCCATTGGAGAGGACGCACCGACCGACGGCTTCTTCATTGCGGCGCAATCGCAACACCCTGAAGACGCCAAGACATTCCTGGCCTTCCTGGGTTCGGTAGAGGCCCAGCAGTACAACGCCGATGTCCTCGGCCGGCTGCCCACCAACCTCAAGGTAGACACCTCCAAGTTCACGCCCGTCCAACAGAAGGGTCTGGAGCTCATCAAGGGTGCGGATTACGTGGCTCAGTTCTACGATCGCGACACCACCCCGGAAATGGCAGAGCGGGGCATGAGCGCCTTCTCCGAATTCTGGGCCAATCCTGCCAAGATCCAGGCCATCCTGGAGCAACTGGAGCTCGAACGGCAAGAGATCTTTGCCGAAGAGTAATCCCGGCTACACCAAGGGGCGATTCACAGGGACTGGTCCGCGGATGCATCCGTGGGCCAGTCCCGCAGCAGCAAGCAAAGGGGAAGGATGCTACGTTCCAAGAAACTCGTCCCGTATTATTTTCTGATCGTGCCGCTGCTCTTGTATCTGGGCTGGGTCATCGGTCCCATGCTCTACACTTTCTACCTGAGCCTGACCAAATGGGACGGTATCTCGGCGCCGGTGTTTCGTGGTCTTGCTAACTATGAGCGGCTGTTCCGCGATCCGATCTTTTTCACCTCGCTCAAGAACAACCTGCGCTGGATCATCAGCTTCATCACTATTCCAGTAGTGGCGGGACTGGGGTTGGCGCTGGCGTTGAACCGGGCCATTCCCGGAGCCAAGTTCTTCAAGGCCAGCTTCTACTCTCCCCTGGTGCTTTCCCTGGTCGTCTGCGGCCTGATCTGGTCATGGATGTACCATCCGGCGGGAGGGCTGATCAATTCCGTCTTGCGGGCTGTCGGGCTGGAAAATCTTGCTCGCGGCTGGCTCAGCGATGAAAAGACGGTGATGTGGGCCATCATCGCCGTGGCAGTATGGCGCCAGGTGGGGTACGTGATGGTCCTCTACCTCGCCGGGTTGCAAGGCGTGGATCCACAATTGATTGACGCCGCGAAAGTGGATGGCGCCAATTCCTGGAATACCTTCCGGCATGTGATCCTGCCGCTCCTGACGCCGGTCACGACGATCGTAGTGGTCATCAGCATCATTGACTCGCTGCGGGCCTTCGATCTGGTCTCCGTCATGACGCGCGGCGGCCCTTACAACTCCTCCAGCGTGCTCGCCAATTTCATGTACATCGAGGCCTTCAATAACTACAAGATGGGCTATGCCGCAGCTATTTCGGTCATCCTGTTCTTTATCAGCGCCGTGTTCATCTTCATTTATCTCTGGCGCGTCATGCAAGACGAGTTGGAATATTAAGGAGGCGCGATGTCAACAGCGAAGTTTTTCAGTTCACCCTGGCGGACATTGGGCTTCTTTCTGCTGATCCTCATCACCCTCATCTGGTTGCTGCCCTTCCTTACGGCCTTGCTCACTTCGGTGCGGACCAACGACGACATCCTGACCCAGGGGTTCATCGCCATCCCCAAAGAGTGGACCCTGCAAAATTTCGTCACCGCCTGGAATCGCGGCGGGCTGCACAAGTACCTGCCCAACAGCTTCATCATCACCATCCCCGCGTTGTTTGCGACGCTGCTGCTCTCTTCGCTCTCCGCCTATGCCCTGGCGCGCTTCAAATTCCCCGGCAACCGGCTGCTGTTTTTCCTCTACGTCGGCGGGACAATGCTGCCGTTTCAGGTGCTGCTCCTGCCCGTGTTCCGGCTGACCGACGCGCTGGGACTGTATGACACGCACCTGGGTCTTATTCTCTTCCACACGGCATTTCAGCTGGGCTTTTGTACCTTCCTGCTGCGCAACTACATGCGCACCGTGCCCGGGGAAATTTTGGAAGCGGCGCGCATTGACGGCTGTGGGGAATTCCGCATCTGGGCGCAGATTATGATGCCGCTCACGCTGCCGGCGCTGGCGGCGCTGGCGACGCTGGAGTTCACGTGGATCTTCAACGATTATCTGTGGGCCATCGTGCTGTTACGGACGGATGCGCTCAAGCCCGTGACCGCCGGCCTGGCAACCTTGCAAGGGCAATACGTGACGGATTGGACGGTGATTGTCGCCGGCGCCCTGATCGCTACCGTCCCCACTGTGTTGCTCTTCATCTTCCTGCAACGTTATTTCATCGAGGGGTTGACGCTGGGGGCCACAAAGTAGGCGGAAAGGCGAAAGGGGGAAGGCGGCTCACCGACAGGAATTGTAGTCTTCCCCCAGAATGAGCCGCAATTTGACCGGCGCGGCGGGATCAGGGGTCAGCAAGACGTTCTCCTGACGCACGCGGAAGAAGCTCTGCACCCAGGTCAGGCCGCTGCCCTTGGTGCTCTCGCCGAAGAACAGCAGGCGCGTCTGAGGATACAGCGCGTCCGCCGGCGCGTAGCTGGGCTCGTAGCCCGCATGGATCAGCCAATCCCCCGCCAGATACTCCCACCCCTCATGCCCGGAGCCGTTCCACACCTCGATGGGGATGGCCGCCTGAAGCGCCCGACTGCTGGCGGGTTTCGCCAGCACGTTCTGCAAGATTGGCTCGATCTCTTCCCACACCGGCAGATAGACCGCCCCTCCTGCGGGGGTAGTGTAGGGCAACACTTGCGCGCGCCCGATGTTGTACGTCCGGATGTCCACCGGGCTGAGCCGGGCCGCCGTCACCGCCAGCGCGAGAATATCTCCCATCCCCAAATCCGTCTGGTACAGGCCGCTGAGCTCTTGCACCAGCGCCGGCGCGGCTTCCAACAGATTGGCCTGCCTGGCCTTCCGCCACATCGCCTCCAGAACCCGCTGCTGCCGTTGCTCGCGTGAGAAGACGCTGGTCGTCTTGCGCGTGCGCGCATACCACAACGCGAGGGGACCGTCCATGTGCTGCATCCCTGGTTCGAGTACCAACCAGTCATATTCCCCGGCCGCGTTGGGATAGGGCCAGTAATCCTCCAGCCGGCAATGGACTGGTATATCAATGCCGCCCAACGCATCCACCAGCCCCTTCAATCCCGCCATGTCCACTTTGACGTAATAGTCCGCGCTGATCCCCAGGTTGTAGAGCAACGCTTGATTGAGCAGCCCAAAACCGCCGCCGGGATAGTTGTTCACCGTGCCGGTCATATCCGCGGTGTTGATGCGGCTCATCCAGAAGCCGGGGATGAAAATGTAAAGGTCTCGCGGGATAGAAAGGAGCGCTACGGAAGGCACGTCGGGGTAGATGACGAGATACTGGATCGCGTCGGTGCGCCAGTTGTCCCAATCGGGGCGCTGATCGCTGCCCAGGAGGACGATCGTGAGGGCCTCTTTCGGGATGGGCAACAGAGGAACCGGCGTGGGGATGGTGATGGTGTGCGAGGGGTGCAGCGTCGGCGTCACATCCAGCGGCGCCAGGGTGGGACGGCCGGGGTTGACGACCCGCGTGGGGGTGGCGGTAGGCGAGGGCGTCGGGGAGGGCGTCGGCGTGGGCGAAGGCGTGACCGTAGGCCAGGGCGTGCTCGTGCCGGTAGGGGTCCACGTGGGCGGCTCCTGACGCTCGACAGTCGGCGTCGGCGGAACCGCGGTGGGCTCCGGCGCCGCCAGCGCGACCGCGACGGCCGACGTCGGCGTCGGCCCCAGGTCAGGCCGCGCGCGCGACCAGGAAATGCTGAGATAGAGCATGACCACGCCAATGAGGAGCATGGCCAGGAGGAGCAACGCCAGGGTCCGGAATTGTGATTGGGTCATGTCAGTCCACTTGCCATGAATGAGACTCAACGGATTCGCAACGCCCGGCAGGTAACGTCATCGCCTGTCCGACAAACATTGTAGCACAGGGTCAAAACTTACACAAGGCTCAAATTCTAACCCCAAGATGAAAATTCCGGGCCATTTCCCTC
>JAAZNO010000451.1 GCA_012798275.1 Chloroflexota bacterium | reverse complement strand
CGAGCGGTGAGCGCGTCATCTTCCCGCATTTGGGGAACCTGTTGGGCACCGTTGTCGGCGTGCGCCCGGGTCACAATCCAGAGCACGAGCCCTTTTCGGTCCTCAAAGTGGCGCTGGATAAGGGTGAGGAACGGGAATTTGTGGCGGATTTGAGGGGGGGGCATCCCCTGGATCTGGCGGATTACACGCCTGTCGGTGAGGCGGATCCGGAGATGATCTACGCCCGTCATGGCGGACGCATCACGGAGTTGCTGCGCGCGACTCTGGAGGCGGATCCGCACTTCGTTTCCGTTGCCGATTTGTGGTTTGTGCGTGAGCTGCTCCTGGAAATCTCTCCCGTGCAGCTGAATATTGTCGAGGCGATGCTGGACATGGTCGCCGGCGGGCCGCTGCCGGCAACGGCGTTGTTAAAGGAAATGGACCTCCCGACGGAAGTGCCCGAGGCGCTGCAGATTTTCTCCCTGGAATGTGCGCTGCTGCGCGACCCGCGCTTTGATGAAGTGGGGCCGGCGGGAATCGGCCTGTGGTATCTGCGCCGGATGGAGCCGCAACAGGTGCGCGAGACGCCGTCCCTGCTGCGTTACATGCCGATCCCTTACAACCGCTCGCTGTTGGATGAAAGCATGTTGGCGCTGGAGTCCCAGATTGACGATGAGTGGACGGAGGCGTCGCTGGCCACGGATTTGCCGGAGGCGGAGCTGGTCACGGTGGTGCTCTCCTACCCTCATTGGCGCAGCGGAACGTTGCCGTTGACGGCGCGACTGGCGCGGCTGTTCCCCACGGCCCGGCTCACCGATCGGGTGCGCTTCTCGTTTGTGGATGGCGAGAGCAGGAACGAGATTCCCGGCTGGGTAGTCCGGGGCGGACGGTATGTCTATGGGCTGGGAGAATGGTATGCGGAGCGGAAGGTGGGCCCTGGCTCGTACATTGATCTGCGTCGGGGCGCCGAGGCGGGGATGATCAACATTCACGTGCGGCCCTTCCGTTCGCGGCGGGGCGAGTGGTTGCGGACGGTGTCGGTCAATGCGGACACGTTTGCGTTCGAGGTCACGCGCTATCCCGTGTTCTGTGAGTTCGATGAGTTGGCGGCCATGGGTGTGCCTGATCCCGCCGCGGTGGATGAGCTGGCGCAACGGCTCAAGCGTTGGCCTCTTGAGCAGCTGCTCGATCAGATTTTCCAGGGGCTGGCGGTGTTGAGCCTGCAGCGCGCGGTGCATTCCATCACGTTGTACAGCGTGCTGAACCTGTTCCGGCGCGTCCCGCCGGGGCCGATGCAGGCGGTGCTGGCTTCGGGTGCGCAGTACGTGTCGTTGGGAGATAACTACTGGTCCTACCGAGGAGACTTCTGATGGTAACACTGCCTCCAAACCCGGCTTTGACAGGCTTCATCAAGCCGACATTGGACACGCCCTTTCACATTGATTTTTCCTGGTGGGAGAAGCAGCGGCTTGATCTCAATGTCGAGTTGCTTGCCCATCTGTGCCCCGAACATCAGGCGGCCTATCAGGGGCAGGCGTTGAACGAGAAGATTGATTGGATTGACTGGGCGACCGGTGAAGTGAAACCGGTTGAGGGGCTGCAGTACATCATCAGCCGTCATTGCTGCAAGCAACCGGATTACATTCGTGGGGCCTCGACGCTGATCGAGGCGGTGTTTCGCGTCTTTCTGAGCAATGATAATCAGCCGCAGACGCCGCGACAGCTGGCCGCGCTGGTCAACTATCCCGAAACGCAGATT
This sequence comes from Chloroflexota bacterium, assembly GCA_012798275.1. GTDB lineage: Bacteria > Chloroflexota > Anaerolineae > B4-G1 > SLSP01 > JAAZNO01. The sequence goes on along the minus strand of JAAZNO010000451.1, from coordinate 55 downwards.
TTACGGGTGCTTTCGGGGCGCCCGGTGAGCAAGGGCTTGCGTCCCGTCTTGCCGG
>JAAZNO010000450.1 GCA_012798275.1 Chloroflexota bacterium | reverse complement strand
GTGTGGTGCTCTTCAAAAAGGAGGGGAAGATGTCCAGACAGCGATGCCTCATGGCTTTGCTCCTTGCGGTGTTGACGTTGGGGATGGTGGCCGCCAGACCCGCGCAGGACTGGCCTCCTGGAACGGCGATCCTCCACGGTTTTGTCTTCCACGACTTGAACGGCGACGGCAAATGGAATCATCCCAACGGCAATGGGCCTATCGCCCCCACGAAGCCTGAAACCTGGGAACCCGGTTTCGGCGGCGTGTATTTCACCGCCAGCTGCGGCGATTTCTCCGTCGTCGGCTACTCCGAACCCCGCTCGGTAGATGAGTACGGTCATACTTTTGCGACGGGAGATTTTGGTCCGGTGCTCTCGGCCTGCGATTGGACGGTGACCCTTCACGTCCCGGCGGGCTATGTGGCCACGACTCCCGTGCAGCAAAAGGCCCTCATCCCCGACGCCGGCGGGACGGCTTTCCCGGCGGTGTTGTTTGGCCTGAGAGCGGGGCGACTTCCCAAGACTGGCGCGGTCGAACAGCCTTTCCTGGCCGGCGCGGGACTTGTGTTCGGACTTGAGATGGTGATTGCGGGAGCCGCCGGCCTGCTGGCGCGTCGCCGTCGCCGTTAGCAGGGGCTCTGTCCCGCAGAACGCCAGCGACGGCAGGTCATGCGCGCCTGCCGTCGCTGGCCCATGTCTTCCGCTTCAGTAGCCGAGCGTTTTATCCACCATCTGCCGCAGCGGCAAGCCCTGCATGTAACGCTCCAGGTTATCCAGAAACAGGGTGGCCTCGCGTTCCTCCATGTGCGGGGTGCTCCATGAGTTGTGCGGCGTGAGGATGACATTTTCCATGTCCCACAGCGGCGAATCCGGCGGCAGCGGCTCCTGGGCGAAGACGTCGAGCGCGGCCCCACCCAGCTGCCCGTCCTGCAGTGCTTGAATGAGCGCCGGCTCGTCCACAATGGCGCCCCGCGCGATATTGATCAGCCACGCGCCGGGCCGCAGCGCGCGGAGTTGGGCCTCGCCGATCATCCCCCGCGTCTCCCCGGTGAGGGGGACGGCCAGCACCACAAAATCCACCTGCGCGAGCAGGGTCTCCAGCTGCTCCAGTGGCAAGAGCTGATCTACGTTGGGGGCGCCGTCCTCTGGATGGCGGCGCGTGGCCAGAACGCGCATCCCCAGCGCGCGGCAGAGGCGGGCGATTTCCGCACCGATGCTCCCCAGGCCGATGAGGCCGACCGTCAGCCCGGCGAGCTCTCGCAGCGGCTGTTTCTTCCACTGATGGGCGCGCTGCTGTGCCATGAAGACGGGCATCTGCTTGACGATCATCAGCAGGTAGGTGATCACCGTCTCCGCGATGGGCAGGTCGAAAACGCCGCGGGCGTTGGTGAGCGTGATGGGGGCAGCGCGCAGGGTCTCATCGAGCGCCTGCTCGACCCCGGCGCTGATAGTGTGCACCCATTTGAGCGAGGGCAGGCTGTAGAGAGCCTGTCTGATTTCGGGGGACAGCTGCCAGGGCAGCATGAGCACCTCCGCGCCGGCGGGATCCCCTTGCGGCTGGCCGTGCTGATCCAGCACGATGAAGTCGCAGGCAGCGAACAGCGTGCAGGCGCGCGCTTCGAGGTACGGCAGCATGAATTCGGGCACGATAATCTTCATGGCGGGTCTCCTTGAACGGCGGCCCCGCGCCGGGCCGCC
>JAAZNO010000449.1 GCA_012798275.1 Chloroflexota bacterium | reverse complement strand
TGCAGGCGTCGCAGCTGGAAGCCAGGGCGTCTGTCCCGCCGACGGCGTTGCGCCAGACGGCGCCGGGCCGTTATGAGACCACCCTGCCCCTGGGGGATGACACTGCCCCGTGGCTTTTCCATGTCACTGGCGCATTGCAGGCTACCGCGGGATGGATGCCGCCCTACGCGGCCGAATTTGTGCCGGGCGATGCCGCCGCCGCGACCGCGCGCTTGATCGCCCGGGGACAGGCGCAGCCTCTCACGGCGCCGGAACAGGCGTTTGCGCCGACCCTGCGCGGACGTCAGGCAGGAGCGCCGCTGGCTCCCTGGTTGGTCACCATCGTGGCGTGGCTCTGGCCCCTCGATATTGCCGCGCGGCGCCTGGGGATTTCATGGGACGAGGTGCGGCGGTGGGGAAGGCGTTGGCGCAAGAGTGGTCGGAGGGAATCGCGTTCTGCATCGCGGAGCGTCGCGTCCCTGCCGGTGGAAAGCCCGCCTCCGGCGCCGCCGCCATCTCAGGAAGAAGCGCTGGCGGCGCGGCTGAAGGAGCGCTTACGCGGGTCCCGGCGCTGAGGCAGCGCGTCAAGCTCAGAAAGATGCCATGTGCTGGCGCACCTCATCCAGGCATGAAAATGTAAGTCGTGAGGCGTGAGTTCGGCTGGGGATTCCATCCCCAGCCTGACAGGAGCCAACCGCGCTGAAGCGCGGTGTTGGAGGACGTAGCAGCCCCGGGGGCCAGGAATTTCTAATCTTATTTGTGAAATTCGTGTTCATTCGAGGCCATTTTCGAAGGAAGATCTCATACAGACAAGGCCCCGATCACCGCGATCGGGGCCTTGTGGCGAATTTGCTTCCGTGGGATTAGTTGCCGGGGGCTTCTTGCCTGGCAGCCTCGATGCCGCTCTGAACCTCGGCCGCATGGGCCAGAGTGGCTTCCTTTTTGCTGCTTAGCAGGGCGTCCTTGAGCGTGGCGATAATCAGCAGCGAGATGGCGAAGCTGCCGATATCGAGCGGGCTTTGGCCGGGGGTGGTGATGGCCATCTCGGCCTCGCGCGCGGCCAGGGTCGTCCCGCTGTCGGCAATGCAGACGGTAGGGATGCCTTTGGCGTTCGCCAGTTTAACCGCGTGACCGGTGTCCACGCCGGGGGTGCCAAAGACCAGCGCCAGCAGCACATCCCCAGCCTGCATGTCGTTAGTGGCCTTGGCGACTTCCACCATACTGGGGGCGAAGTGGAAGACGGGAATCCCCAAGGGGACGAGGCTTTCCGCCAGATACCGGGCAATGTCGTAGCTGGGGAATTCCCCGACGATCCAGATGCGTTCTGCATTCTGGAGCATCTTCAACGCCTGGGCCAGGTGAGGGGCCTCGGTGGTTGCAAACTGCTCCAGGTCCTGGGCCTTACTGGCAAAGAGCGCCTGCACGAGATCCTCTTCGTTGCCTGCCTCGACGGCCTTGTGATAGGTCTGCGCGATCTCCCCGCGCACGTAGGCCTTGATTTCCCTGGAGAGCTCCCGGAACCCGCTATAGCCGATTTCCTGTGAGAAACGCACGACGGTCGCCGGATCAATCCCAACGCGCCGGGACAGTTCTGTCGCTGTCAGGAAGGCAACGTCAAGGGTTTGATTGAGGATGAAATCTGCCAGGCGGCGAAATCCAGGGGTCAAATTAGCATAATGCTCTTCAATCCGTTCTCGAAACATGGTAGTCTCCTTTCCTTATACTGAATGCGTTGATGCTGCAAGGCCGAATCAGCTGTCAATCTTTCGTCTGAGGGAGGATTGCCTCGTAAGCGGCAGTGTGGGTGCGCAGCTCCAGGATTTCGCTGAGATACTCGTTGTAGGCGGCGAAGGACTCTGCCGTCTTGGCCGCCGTGGTGCCCGCCAGCGCTTCCCAGATCAGCGCGATGATCGCGAGCGCGGCGCCGGTGTTCGGGATGCCGGTCTCGCCGGCGGTGGGAACAAGGACGACCAGTTCGGCTTCGTGGGCCGGCGCGCCGAGGGTGTTGTCGGCGATCGTGATCGTGTGCACGCCTTTCTCTCGCGCCATCCGCACCAGATACCCGGAATCAATGTCCGGCACGCTGATGGCCAGCACCAGAAGCGCCTCTCCCGGCTCCATCTTGCTGAGGGCAGCGGCGACGTTGAGCATATCCGGCGCAAACGCCCTGGCCTGGATGTCGGCGACTTGCAACATCCGTGCCAGGAACTGCGCGATGGCTTGCTGGGGGCCTTCCCCTGTGATCCAGACGCGCGGCGCCTGTTTGAGGATCCGGAGCGCTTCACCGAGTTTGGCCGTCTCGGTCATGGAAAAATCTGCGAGGTTTTGGCGTGTGCTGTCCAGAAGCTGGTGCACCAGCGCCTCTTCACTTTCGGCCTCGACGCTTTTGCGGTAGGTAGTCGTCACCTGATCGCGCACGTAATGTTTGATCTCGTGTGAGAGCTCGCGATACCCGCTATAGCCGATCTCCTGCGCAAAGCGGACGACGGTGGCCGGATCCACTCCTACACGGCGGGAGATTTCGGTGACGGTGAGGAAGGCCGCGTCGAGTGTGTGGTCCATGATGAAATCGGCCAATTTGCGAAAACCCGGCGTCAAACTATCGTAATACTGTCGAATTTGCTCTTGAAACATGGTTGAAATCTCCTTACTTTGATTTGCTGATGGTGACAATGCTGGAACGATATCCTTACGGTCACAAAATAGGAGGACGATTTGCCTGGCTCAGTATCTTAGACCAAATGGCAAGGGCCAGGCCCGGGTCAGCGTGTCCCTGCTGACGCAACTCTACCAGCTGTTGGAGATACTTTTGCCGTAATTCTTCCTGCTGTTGAAGGCTTTCCTTTCGCTGTTGGCTGATCATGTTGGCAATGGCTGCCAGCACTGCAGCGATGAGCGCCAGACCTGACATGGCGGAGGGCGTGCCGAGAGAAAAAGCGAGGGTCAATTGCGCCTCTCTGGCCGCAGCCTGCATCCCATTGCTGCTGATGCAGAGGGTGCGCCCGCCTTTTGCCTGCCCCAGACGCAGAACGTAGCTTAGATTGAGTTGCGGGCCTTCATGGCCTAAGGCCAACAGCGCATCTCCCGCCTGGACCTGATCCAGGTACATCGCCGTGCTCAACAGGTTGGATTCAAACGCTTCCGCCGCCAATCCGAGATTTTGCAGTTCTTGCGCGAACGCCTGTCCCAAATGTATCGCCGAGCCTTCTGCGGTGATCCAGATAGCGGGAACTGCGTTGAGCGTCGCGCCGATTTCTTCCAGCAGCCGCAAGTCTGCAGGGGAGAGGTATTGGAGCGGTTGGTAGATCTTTTGGAGCTGGGCTGCCAGACGCTGTTCTTCCGTTGCCTCTGATGCCTTTGAGTCCATGTCCGACAGCTGGCGCGGCGCGGTGATGTGTTCGTGAATGTACTGTTTGATCTCCTGGGAAAGTTCGCGATAGCCCGTATAGCCCAGTTCTTGCGCAAACCGCACGACGGTCGCCGGATCAACTTCCAATCGCTGCGCGAGCTCGGTCGCCGTGAGGAGCGCCGCCTCGAGAGTGTGGTTCAGGATGAAATCGGCCAGCCGGCGGAATCCCGGGGAGAACTGCGCGTAGCCGTTTCTGATGCGGTCTTTAAACATTTGAATCCCTTGTTAATGTTTGCATATGCATTGTAACTGGTATCAACCAGTTGTGAGGCTCAGTTTTTGAATACATGCATTATATCACACCCAATCAGAAACGCAAGAGTCAAATGTCATTCCATCCAAAACTTGATTCTGTCTCCGGGCTCCATGGAGCGGTATTTGTTGAATCGGGGACGCTGCGCTGGGCCGGCGGAATGGCGTTTGATTGCTGCCGGGTTTCGGCTACAATCGAGGGGCGGCCATGCCCGGCGCTGACGTGTCAGGCGTGACTTTACCCTTCCCGGGTCGGTTCAACGAGGATACCCATGCGTGCGTTGATGCGAT
>JAAZNO010000448.1 GCA_012798275.1 Chloroflexota bacterium | reverse complement strand
GGCCACCCACACGCCCCCCATGAAGAACACCCCCCAGCTGCCCAACGCCTCCGCCTGCGCCAGCAGCTGTGAGGAGGGCGGACCAAAGCGCAGGTACGCGCGCAGCAACACGTCGCGCAGCAGCGCAATCTCGTAGAGGCCCAGGAGCGCCGTGCCCAGCCACAGCGCCATCGCGGCGACCCACATCCAGGGGAGGGGTGGGCGCTGCAGGCGATTTTGTCCGTAATGGCTGAACGCCGGCACGCCGAGCATGATCCCCGCTGCAAACGGCAGTGAGAGAGAGGCGTTCTGCTGCAATCCCAGCAGTGGCCAGCTGATGTTGCGGAGCACCGCCGCCGCGGCGAGAATCACTCCCGCCGCCGCGGCGATCACCGAGCCGTAGCTGCGGAAGAACTCCAGCACGCCAGCGCGCCGGCTGACGCGGCGGGAGCGTCGCACAGCGGGCGCGATCGCGGCGAACGTCATCCGCGGCGAGGGGCTGCGCGCTGCCAGCTCAGCCTGCAGCTGTGCCTGCATCCTCGCTTGTCGGCGGGCATGTCCTTCCAGCGCTGTCTGACAGGCGGGGCAGTCCCGCAAATGCTGATCCAGCGCCTCGCGGTCGGCATCGGTCAGCAGATTCAGCGCGTAGCCGGTCAGCTCCTCTTCTGACAGATGGTGCTTCATGGCATTCCTCCTTCCGGGTGCACGTGGTTACATGGACACGTGTGAACGTGGTCACGTGGACACATGGTCACGTCTTCTCCTCCCTCAACGCGGCCCGCAGCTGCTGATAGCCCAGCCGTACCCGCGATTGCGCCGTCGGCAGCGGACAGTCCATGATCTCGGCAATTTCCCGGAAGGTGTGTCCCGCCCAGTAGCGGAGCACGAGCGCCTCCCGCACGGCCGGATGGAGCTCCCGCATCGCCTGCAGCAGCGCCTCCCGACGTTCGGCCTCGATGGCGGACGCCTCTGGTCCCGGCGCCGGGTCGGAAAGATCGCGCCCCAGGCCCAGCCATTCGGTGAGCGAAAAACTGACCAGGCGCTTGCGGCGTTGACGGTCGCGGCAGCGGCTCACCGTGATGGTGTGCAGCCACGTGGCAAAACTGGCGCGCTCCGGCGCGTAATGTCGGATGTTCACCAGCGCGTAGGTCAGGGCGTCCTGGGCGACCTCTTCGGCGTCTTCGGCATTGCCGAGCAGGGCATACGCCAGGCGGTAGACGTCGCTGCGATGGGCGTTGTAAAGCGCTTCCGCCGCGCCCTCCTCCCCGGCCTGCCAGTCCTGTATCAGCGCTACCGTGTCGCTCATCGTCGTGTTGCCTGCCGCGCTATGTGGTTTTCTTGATGTTATTATACGCGCCTGAAGGGCTTTTTGATCACTGCGCCGGGGCCGTCCAGGCAGAAAGCCCGGCCGCGGTCGCAAACCAGAACTGCCCGTCGGCGCTGCGGGCGATGCCGAGCACGTCGTTGGAGAGCAGCCCCTCCGCCGCGGTGAGGCTCGACCAGCCGCCGGTTTGGGGATCGAAGGCCCAGACGCCGTCGCCTGTGGCGCACCACAGCCGGCCATCCGGCGCGCTGAGGAGGTCCCGCACCGCCAACGTCCCTCGCCCGGCGGGCATCTCGACGGTCGTCCAATCGTCCCCATCCAGATAAGCCAGCCCTGCCGCGCTCCCGATCCACAATTTCCCCGTCGCATCTACCTCCGCAGCGGTGACCGGCGCGGCGGTAGCGATGGGCGGATCCCACACGCCATTGGCGAAGCGCGCCACCCCTCCCTCGGAGCCGACCCAGACGGCGCCTTGCGCGTCAGCGACGAGCGCGCGGACGCTGCGACCGCCGAGCACATCGCTGCGGCTGAAGGTCGCCCACGTTTCCCGGTCAGGCCGCAGACGGCTGACGCCGACCCGCCCGCCCCCCGAACCGAACCAGACGCTGCCATCGGGGGCGACCGTGACCGCATGGATGAAGGAGCTCACCAGCCCGTCCTGCACCTCATAGCGCGTCCAGCCCTGGGACGTCACTTTCAGCGCGCCGCCGCCGTCCGAGCCGGCCCAGACCGCGCCATGGAGGTCGGCCGCGAGCGCCATGATGTCTCGCTCAGGCAGGCCCTCGAAGGGCGTGATCGTGGCCCAACGCTGTCCCTCGAAGACGCTGAGGCTGCTTGCGGCAGCGACCCACAGGCGGCCCTCCGCATCGAGCGTCAACGCGGGCGTCGCAAGGCTTCCTATCGTCTGATACTGTCGCCACGTCCCGCTGGCGTTTTGCAGCGAGCGGGTATTGCCGAACCAGGGGCGCTGTTCGGCCGTCATGATGAGGAACAATTCCGGCGGTAGCGCTGTAAGAGGACGGGCGCCGAACCACCGGTGAACGGCCTCGGTGATGGTTGCCGGATACTGAACCTGCCGCAGGATGGTCACATCGCTGACATACGGGGTCCACCCGTTGCCGTCGAAACTGCTGATCCCGTCGCGGGTGCGCGCCCACAGGACGCCATCGGCTGTCTGCATGAGCGTCAGCACGAAATCGTCGCTCAGCCCCTCCGTGTGGGTGATCCAGGTCGCCGCGCCGGACGCGGGGTCTTGCAGCATGGCGACG